>PUMX01000538.1 GCA_003552485.1 Candidatus Hydrogenedentota bacterium | reverse complement strand
AGTAATCCAAGTACCCCATTCCCCATAACCGTCCATGTCTATCAGCAGGTGGTCATTCTGCTTCGACATTTCTGCCGACTGGTACATGTCGTTGCTGCCGACCTGCCAGTAGTCCTCGTAATCCCCCTCGTAATATAGTTTCCCGTCCTCGGGCCAGCCTCCGGCCTCTTCCACGCCGTCCCCGGCGCCACCGCCAACCATCCCGCCCGACCCATACGCAAGCACGCCATACCCAGCGCCGCCCGCTTGCATGCCCGCCGAACCCGAAGCAGGCCCCGGCTCCGCGCTCTCGCCGCCACCCAACATGCCGCCAGAACCATACGCCAACACACCATACCCGGCGCCACCGGCAACCATCCCGCCAGAACCGTAGCCCGGCGTGACCGGCAACTGCCCTTCTGTTAAAGACCCTTCCAAATTCAAATTGCCGTCAGGATCCAGCGCGGCCACTGTATTGCCGGAATGCTGCACTTCCAGATTGCCCGTGACCGGGTTGTACCAAAGGCGGTACGGACCCCACACTTGCGGGAACCACTGATGCCAGCGCGGACCTTCGCCAATGCCCACGGGCGAGAAGTCCAGATACGCTTCAACGCGATGCGCGCCGTCGTTTCCTTCAATGATGCGGATGGACCCGAGTTTCGGCATCAGCCCGGCTCCTCTTCCGTCACTGTTACCGGGTCCGTGCAGCTCGGGCAATCTCCTTCACAAAAAGCTACATAGTCGTACACGCCCACAGGGTTGCACGGCGTAAACACGCCAAACACCTCGAATTCACACTTCGGCGCACCCATCAACGCCGGTTCCAGCAACTTCACCATCCACCGCTCTTGAAAGCTGTTCCAACTAAGTCGCGCAGTTTTTGGCGATATTTCAACATCCGGCTCAGTCCATCGCCAATTGCAATCAGAGCTCCACTCGGCCTTCATCACGCCCCATTCAGGCCAATACAGGTAATACGTGTCTTTCAGTACACCCGGCTCACAATCATTGCAACACAACACGCCCGCGAATAGCTGCGAAGCGCTTTGCGCTATAATCGCGCCCTCAGGCTCGTCCCATAGCTCGACAATAACGTCGTAGTCTTCCCCTTCATCGATTTCCAACTGCGAGCCAAACGTGCCCGGCGCGCCCACTTCCACCCAGGAACCGTAAATCGTATCCGCTTCGCCCAGCGGGATCAGCACCGTGCGCATATACGCAATAGTGTACTCGCCAGTTTGCACGTCCGCCGACACCGAAAGCGTCTCGCAATCCTCCGCGGCGACCATTACCCCTTCCACCGCCGGCTCTCCTACCGGCTCCGGTTGCGGGTTAATCACCAGCGTGTGATCTACTATCGCCTCCCGCCGCGGAACCTCCACGGTCAGAACGTTATTCGCAAACCAACCCAACTCCTCGCCCCACGACACCAGCGTCTCATACTGCAAGCCCGGCGGCAATTCCGCGCCTTCGCCCGCTTCGCCCGTACACAACGGAACGCCGCATTCCTCGGACACCGGCGGCGTCTCCGAAATACGCACTTGCCCGTCCAAACGCGTGAACAGATACCGGCGCTTGCCGGTGGCGTCGCAAAATACAAAAGCGCCGGGCAAATAGCCCGGTTCGCCATGGCCCGCGACAATGAAGCGGCGTATACGCTCGCCTAAGCGGCGAATCAGTCCGAAAGCCACTTGGGTTCCCCTATCACCTTTTCGCCGTCACCCAGGGCCTTCTCGACGCGTTCACGGGCCTCGTCTTGGGAGTTGGCGTTCACGCCCATGAAATAGTAATGAAAAACGTCTTTGCCCACCGGGCTTTCAATCCGCACCTCGTAGCGTTTCGCCTTAACAAACCAGCCACGCACCTTGTCCATCGGGAAATGCTTGCCCGGACACGCCGTCGCACGCTTAGTCCGGTGCTTGACTAGACAATGCGCGCCCAACCCGTACTCGGGCATCCGCGCTTCCAACAACCATTTCAAGCGCCGCATCTGCGCGTCCGTCGGCTTGTGCTCCTCGAAGTTGCCCGCCAACATTACGCCAAGCGACCGCGAGTTGTATTCCGGCCCGGCATGGGCGCCCGATTGCCGTTCGGCCCGGCCGCGCTCGCATGTGCCGTCGAACTGTATCAGGTAATGGTAACCCACACCGAAACTGCCCGCCTCTTTATGCCAGCGATCCACCTCGGCCGCATCGACATCGCCCGATGCCGAATGATGTAAAATCACCATCTTCGGCTTGTTGCGCCAGGGCGCGCGCTCGACCATCGTCTCCGGCTGCGTTTGCGCCCATTCCTCGAACGTTGTCAACTCCATAGCGCCACCAATGCGGCAATCAGCGCCGAAGTCAGCACGCCTATCGCCGCGGCCATAATCCGCACTTGATGCACCGCGGTCGCCGGCCAACGGTCTTTCAAGCACCGATTTTCCTCTCTTAACTTGTCCATTTCCATCTCCAATCGGCCCAACCGTTTGTCTATATTCACAAGCCATTGATCCAAACGCGCGTTCGCCACTTTCCAACTCTCATTCGCCAACGCTTACCTCCCCCGCCCACCTTCCTGACGTTCACGTTTCACCTCCATTATACGCCGCTCGCGCGCAGCCGCTTCCTGCTCCAGTTGCTCCATCCGGCGCTCTTGCCGCTGAACCTCCAAGGTCTGCCCTTGACCCGCGGCCCAGCGCATCTGCTGGCCCAGACGGTTGCGTTCTATGCGCAGGTCACGCAAACGCCGCTCATGGTCGCGCACGGGCTCGGCGCCGTACGCGCGCGTGCCCGTCAAAAACCGCTGCCAACGCTCGCGCTCAGCAGGCTCCAAACGGTCCGGCCGCTGATCTTCCCACCAACCGCGTTGCACGCCCAAGTTTGTGAAAATGCCGCCGGGATTCAAACGGTCCAACTCGGAAACAAACCGCACGTCGCGCAACAAATGCGCCACGGACGGGGGCACGGGCAACCCGTACACATCGGAAATGCGGCCCTCGTCAATGGCGCGGCCGGTAAACGTGTCAATATTGTAGACCTGCTCGAACAGCTGGCGAAACCACGGGGCCAGCATCGAAAGGAAATTGGTGGCGCCGCGCTTGCCCGTTTCCCGGTTGCGCCGGAACGCGTGCGCGAATTGAACCACGTCCGAGGCGGGCGCCCAGCCCGTCGGAATCGCCACCGCATACTCCACATCGCCGTCCGCTTTCGTAATCTTGCGCAACGGCAAACCAAGGTTCAACTGCATCCATTCGGGCACGTCTTCAGGCAAGAACTCGCCGTCAAACCCGTTCCACGCGCCGAAATACGCGCGCTCCAAGTACGCGTAGCGGCCGGGATCGGTAATCATCGTCTGGATTTGGTTTGGAATGTTCTTCGCGCTCCACGTGTAGAACGGGACCGCCAACCGCGCGTACTGCCGCTCAAACGGCAACAAGTCACGGTAATCCAACAGATGCCGGGCCACCGTCTCCTCAGCGTTCTTCAGCGCCTGTTGCCAGCGCACGCCGTGCTGTAGGCTCTCCTCTAGCTTGTCCATAAACAACGCGCCGCGCGTGAAATCGTTCACCTTAGAGCCCTGCTCCATACCCCACTTGAGAAACGGGTGATCGTACTCATCCCACACGCGGCTCCAGCGTTCAATACTGAATTCTTCAGGAAGCTTGAACCGCTGCGTTTCACGGACCGGCCGAAAATCCTCCAGATCGCGCGGGGACACGTCAATGACGCCCTGAGAACGCATGATGCCCCGAAGCCGCTCGGGGTTTATATCATCCGGCACTTGGCCCGGATACTTGCGCTTCAGATTGTCGACGAACGCGCCGAACCGGCCGGGATCGTTCCGGGACGCCAACCGGATCAGATCGCCCGAGGCCATGAACCGCTCCCATTTCGCCGGGTTGGCCGGGTTCAGGCCCGCTTGATAACCCAGCATCAAATCGGACGCCAGGTTGCGGAAGTGATAGCTCGGGAACGGCGTCAATGTCCATGCGGAATACACGCGCCGAATCTTGTGCGCGACGCTCATAAACCCGCGTATCCCCTCGTCTGTGGAAAGGTGCTCAATGGCCCGCATTCGCCCGTCAATCAACGTTTGCAACTCGTCCGGTATAATCCACCCCTCGAACGGGTTCGGCCCGCCACCGGGCACGTAGTACGGTTCACGGCCACGCGGACCCATCAGCGAATACCCTTCAGGCATCGCTTCGCCCTTCTTCAGCTTGCGCGCATACGGCGACCGCTTCATCGCCGAATACAAATCGTAGCCGTGCGCCCAGTTGCTCGCCGTCTGGTACGCGCGGTTCGCCAGGGCAAATGTGTTGTCGTGGAACCGCAACGTGTCCATCGACGCGTTAATCACAGCAATCGGCCAATCGAAGTCGCGATGCTTGAACGCGTCGAAACGGCCCGTCATCAAGCGGCCGTCCGGCCCGCGCTGAATGCTTTTCGACCGGGACGCGCGATGCACAAACTCGTGAATGAACGATTGTATCTGCTGTTCAGTAGCGTCCGGCACGTGCTGCAAATAGTCCGCGCGCAACCGTTGGATCATCGCTTCGCCGCCCCACTGTTTACCGATTTTCGAGCGGCCGAATTCTTCAATGTCCGCATGGTATTGCTTTTTGTTGACGTGCGGCACGTAACCCTTGCCCGCTTTGCGCCCCCAATGCACGCCGCGCGACGCGTACAGCCGGTTCGCATCGTCCAACACTGGTTGCAGCGCCTTGCGCGCGTCTATCACGCGCCGCAACTCGTCCGCGCTTATGTCGCCCGCCCGGAAGATGTCGCGCATCTCTTGCGGCAATTCCAACTCGGGGTAGAACTGGCGCTCCAAATACCCTTCCCAAAACCGGGCCGCCCGCTCTTTGTCGCGAAACTCAACCGCCGGGCGAAGCATGTTATCGTCGATTTCGTCCATGCGGCGCATCATCTGGACGCGCTGTTCTTCGCCAACAACGTCATACGGGCCTTTCCGGGGCACGCTGTCATTGTGTTGCTTGACCGCGCGGCGAATGTGCTGCTTTTCCTTGCGCGCCACATCGGCCAGATACTCGAATTGCCGCTTATCGCTACCGAACCGTTTCACGGTCAGCCAGTTTGCGTACTCGCGCGCGATATCCGCCGTCTGCGGCGCTTCGCGTTGCAGGCCCGGATGCCGGCCCCACGCGTGCCAGCGCGCCCATTCGGTAATCGCCTCCACCGTATCCCGGTTCAATGGGCTGCCGTCGGCCAGGCGCATCTTCGATTTCATAATCGCGTCTGTATCGGACAAAGGGATGCCGTGACCGGAATCCAGGGAGATAATCGGGTCCACGCCTTTCGCCGGCCGGCGCGCTTGAGACGCGCGGACCAACGCCTCTGCATGCGCTTCGGCATCGGGCACGTTGCCCACTTGGCGTTGCGCCGCTTCCCGGAAATGCCGCAACTCATTCGCCATGCGCGTGTCCAAGGATTTCGACATATCCGACCAGGTCTTGTAGAACGGCTTGGCGCGCTCGGCCAGATCCGTCATGGCCCCGCGCAAATCTTCCGGGGCCATGCCCGCTTTCGGCGCCAACCGGCGTATCGCCGTGCGCTCGCCGCGGACCAACTGCATGAACTCGGACAGCGCGTCCGGGTCTTCCTGAATGAAGGTGAGCGCGCTCAACTGGCGCTCATTCAGCCTGTGTTGGCTTTGCAGGTGCTCTACTATCGAGCCGTAATCCGCGTCGCGCGCGCCGCGATGCCGTTCCATGCGCGTCATCAGCGCCGCTTCCTCGGGGAACTTCTTCATCTTGGCGCGGTAGCCGCCGACAATGTTGCGCACCCACGCGTAGCTCTTGGAGTCCGCCAGCTTGTCTGTCAACAACTGACGCGCGCGCGCAGCCGGGATCGCGGCCGCTTGCGGAATCAACGGCTGGCCCGCGAAATTCACGGGGTTCCACCAACCCCATTTCGCCGCCTCGACGTAATCGGGCACGTCTTGCATACCGAAACGGGACGGCACTTTCTTGTGCGGATACCCCATTTCTTTCGTGCGGCCCACAAACGTATGCGGCGTGACATCGCCCGTCATCGGGTTGTATAGGTCGAATGTCTGCTCCACACGCGCCCCGGCGCCAAGCCCTTTGCGCGGGGCGAGCCCGGCCGCGTCCGCGCCTATCTGCGGACGGCTCAGCCCATGCCCGGCTAAATCAAGGCCCTCTGTTTGCATTCGCGTGGGCAACCCTTGATCCGCCAACTGGCGGCCCGCTATGCCGCGCCCGCTCCGGCTGTCCAACAGCATCCGAGAACGCGCGGCCTGCACCAGGTCTTCGCCCTTGCCAAACTGACGCGCCACGCGGCCCAACCGGGTGGCGCCCATGGTCAAATACGAAACCGGGTCAATGAACCCGCCCGGAAACAAATCCAGCGCCACGCCGCCCCAACGCGTCCAATTCGAGTCCGGGTTTGCGCCCGCGGCCACCAGTAAATCATAGGCGCTAAACTGTTCGCGGCCCATGAACCCGTCGGCCATCGAACTCGCAATATGCGACGGGCGGCCGCTCACCAACTCGGTAAGCCCGCCAACAATCCCGGAATACGGACGGTTCACATAGTCGAGCACGCGCATGAAGATGGAGCGCCGCTGCAATTCCTCAGACGGCTCAGGCACATCCTCGTCCCGCTGTTGCCGCGCGCCCGGCGCGCCGCGATACATACCGCCGAACAGCCGTCGTTTATCCGCCGCTGATAGCATTTATTCACCTTTACCTGTCAAGCAGCTTATCCAACTGCTCACTTATTTCTCTCCGCTCTGCGGTAATGTCTCGGACCTTGTCCCTCATACCGCTATCGCGTCTATCCACAGCATCCCATTGTCGCGACAACTCCTCTAACCGGGCTTTCAACTCCGCGACCTTCTCCACCCTGCCGCCACCCGTAGGCTTCTCTTTACCGCGCAGCTTCTCTAGCCCGTCCCTCTCCGCCGGTTCGCCGCCCAACTCATCCAACCGATATTGCGACAGCGATAACCTGTCCCCACCGTCGTCGTCGTCGACCGCGGCGCGCGAACCCTGTAAACCCGGCCAGTGCTGGCCCGTCAACGGCGCGCCCCTGTCCCGGCCCAACATATCGCGCAGCGCCCAGCGCGTCGCATCCCGCATAGCGGCGCCGGTCGTTTGCGGTCCCGGTATATTCACCCCAGGCGGCGTAGCGACACCCCCACCGCTCATATGGTT
>PUMX01000107.1 GCA_003552485.1 Candidatus Hydrogenedentota bacterium | reverse complement strand
GCCGGGGTTCCCGGCCGCACACAGAAAGACTGAGGCAGTGAGTACACAAGAGCAGACCAAGCGCGAACAGGCGAAATGGATATACGAAACGGTGAATATTCTGCGGTCGTGGGTGTTGAGTAACTTGGCCGCCCCGGAAGAAATGAGCGGAGATACGCCGATGTTGGAACTAACGCCTGCTCAGATGAGTCTTATTCAGACGCTGGAGAGGTGTGGCGAGGCGACCATCAAGGATCTTGCGCGAATGCTCGCCGTTTCGGCGCCTTCGGTATCGGCTATGGTTGACCGTTTGGTGGAGCTTGGCGCGGTGACGCGGGAGCAGCATCCGCGGGACCGCCGCGTGGTGGTGGTGCGGCCCACGCCGGAAGCTTTGGCGACCGTCCGTTATATTGAGGAGCGCCTATACGATTCCATCGAATACCTACTCGAGCGGGTGGGCCCTGAAACCTCCCGCAAATGGTGTGAGGTTTACGAGGAAATTCTCCGGGTAATCGAGAAAGAATCTTCCGTTAGCGTAAAGGCTTGTGAGGGTAAGGAGACACAACCGTGAAATACAGGCATACATGGGCGGTAGTTGGGGCCAGCTTGGGCGTTTTCGCCGGCGGCATGCTCATCATGTTGGCGCTTGGCGCAATGCGCGAGCCGCCCGCCGAAGTCGAGGACCGCGAGAGGGTGCTGTCGGTATTGGCCCGCGAAGTCTACCCCGATGAATACCCGGTGACAATTGCCGGTTTCGGTGAGGCGAGAGTGCGCAGCACGGTCGAGATCACGCCGGAAGTGGCGGGCCGCGTTGTCGAGGTTCACCCGAATCTTGATGTGGGCGAAGTGATCCCGGCCGGCGACACGTTGTTTATTGTTGATCCCCGCGATTACGCCTCCGCCGTCGACGAACTCGAAGCGAGCGTGGCGCAAATTCGCACGGGTCTGCAACGTATACGCACGCAGATGGCCAACGACCAGGAGCGCTTAAGCACGCTGGAGCGCAACCGCGATTTGGCCCGCGGCGAGTACGAGCGGCTGAAATCCTTGTTTGAGGAGGATCAGGTGGGCACGCGTAGCGGGGTCGAACAGGCCGAGCAGGCCTATAACATGGCCCAGGACCAAGTAGACCAGCTCAGGCGCATGCTCTCCCTCTATCCGATCGAGCTCGAAGAAGCGCAGAGTAGTCTGCGTTCAGCCGAGGCGCGTCTGGATCGCGCGCGACGGGACATGGCGCGCACGGAGATCAAGGCCCCATTCGACGCCCGCATCAAACGGCGCAACGTCGAGAAGGACCAGATGGTTGCGGCCACAGCGCCCGCGCTCATTGTGGCGGACGATTCGCTGCTCGAGATTACCGTGCCGCTGGACAGCCGCGACGTGCGCCAGTGGCTGCAGTTCGCCCAACCCGATAGCGGCCGCCGCGTGGCGTGGTTTGCTCATCCCGAGCCCGTGCCTGTCGAGATTACTTGGACCGAGGATCCGGAAAACCACACTTGGACGGGAACGGTGCATCGCGTAGAACAGTTCGCCGAAGCGACGCGCACCCTCCATGTAACCGTGCGTGTGGAGGGTGAAGACGCGGTGTCTCATGGCGATGAATTGCCGCTTGTCGAGGGCATGTTCTGCGAAGTGCGCATTCCCGGGCGGCCTATGCGGGATGTCTACGAGTTGCCGCGCTGGGCGGTCAGCTTCGAAAATACGGTCTACGTGGCGAACAATCAACGGCTCCGTATCCGGCCCGTCGACGTAGTGCGCACCGAAGGCAACTCGGTCTTTGTGTCGGGCGGCATTGAACCGGGTGACAGGGTTATCACCACGCGCTTGGTCGACCCGCTGGAAGGCACGCTGCTCGACATCCAACTCGAGGATCACGACGCTGAGGAACTACAATGAGAGGCTTCATCTCTTCCGTAATCTCGAACCGGGTCCTTGCGAACATCACCCTTATCATGGTCTTGCTCGTGGGCGTGCTGGCCACATCAAACACGTTGCGTGAACTGTTTCCCGAGTTTTCCATCGACGTCATTCAAGTGCAGGTGCCCTATCCCGGCGCGGACCCCGAAGAGACCGAGGAAGGCATTTCCCGCAAGATCGAAGAGGCCATCGATGGCCTTGAAGGCATCCGCCGCTACAGCACGATATCAAGCGAGGGGATGGCCGCCGCCATGATTGAGGTGGCGGAAGGTTACGCCGTGGATGAAGTGCGCGAACGCGTACGCAGCGCCATCGATTCAATTCCGACCTTCCCCCCGGATGCTGAACGCCCCATCATCAGCGAACTGACAATACGCACCGAGGTCATCAAGCTTGCGTTATGGGGCGACCTCGAGGAACGCCAGCTCAAGGAATGGGCGGAGGACGTGCGGCTCGACCTGCAACAGCATCCGGACATCTCGCAGGTAACTGTGTTCGGCACGCGCGACTATGAGATCAATATCGAGTTGTCGGAAAAGCGCATGCGCGAGTACGGGCTTTCTTTCGCCCAAGTCTCCGACGCCGTGCGCCGCGGCAATTTGAACCTCGCGGGCGGCACGGTGCGTACCGAAGGCGAGCAGATTCGGATCCGCACCGTTGGCCGCAAATACACCGGCGAGGAGATCGCGAATATCGTTGTGTTGTCCTCGCCGGACGGTAGCGTCATCACGTTGGACCGGATCGCGGATATCCGCGATCAATTCGCCGAGGAACCCATCTACGCGACGTTCAACGGCCAACCTTGCGTGACTGTCGAGGTCTTCAAGACCTCCGATGAAGACGCTATCGCTATCGCGGAGGCCGTGCGCGCATACGCCGCCGAGCAAGACGCGCAATTGCCTCCGAACGCCAATATGACGGCGTATACAGACCTCTCCGAGCTCATTCAGGCGCGCATTGATCTGCTTGTGAACAATGGGCTCATGGGGTTGCTGCTCATCTTCGTGATCCTCTGGCTCTTTCTCGATTTGCGGCTGAGCCTATGGGTAGCGCTGGGCATACCCTTGTCTCTGTCCGGCGCGCTCATTGTGATGTGGATGACAGGCGCCTCGCTGAACATGATGTCGCTGTTCGGGCTGATCATGGTGCTCGGCATCATCGTGGATGACGGCATCGTTATTGGTGAAGCCGTTTACGTGCACCGCAAGTCCGGCCAGGGACCGCTCGACGCCGCCGTGGACGCGTTGCGCGAAGTCGGCCTGCCGATTCTCGCGGCGCTGACGACAACCATCGTGGCCTTCATGCCGCTGCTATTCATCTCGGGCGTCATGGGCAGATTCATCGCGATCTTCCCCGTTGTAGTCATCTCGGCGTTGGGCTTCTCGATAGTGAAGAGCCTCTTTCTTATGCCGTCATGGTTGAGCAACTTGCCCGATCTGAACAAGGAGGCTGGCAAGAGTTCTTCATGGTCTCATCGCGCCGGGCGCGTGCGGCAACGGATCAGTGATGGGCTCGAATGGTTTGTGGACCACATGTACACGCCCGCGATCCGCCGGCTGTTGAACTGGCGCTACGTCGTGCTTAGCGCATCGGTGAGCATCGCGCTGGTGATGGTGGGACTTATCCAGGGCGGATTCGTGCAATTCATCACCTTTCAGGAAATGGACAGTGACTACGTCATGGCGACGGTTGAGTTCCACCCCGGCACGCCGGTGGAGGTGACCCGGGACGCCACGAAACGTTACGTCGAGGCATTGGAGGCTCTCGAAGACCAACTCGAAACGCGTTCCGGCGACCCGCTGATCAAACATGTGTACGCTGTCGCGGGCCAGATGGGCGAAGGATTTGAAGCGCGTCAGGGCAGCCACCTCGGCCAAGTACAGGTCGAGTTGCTGGAAACCGGCAAGCGCCGTATCCATTTCCGCACCATCAACCGGCTGTGGGAAGAAGAAGTCGGCATCGTGCCCGGCGCGCTTTCGCAACAGTTCGATGCGCTCGGAGGCGGACCGGGCGGCGCCGACCTTGAAATCTGGTTGCAGGCCGAAGACATGGACAGGCTCCTCGATGCCTCCTCGGAGGTCCGCGCGCATCTGGCTCAGTACGACGGCGTCTATCAGATCGAACACGATTACCGCCCGGGCAGCACGGAGCTGCGCATCGACATGCGGCCAGAGGCGTACGCGCTGGGGCTGCGTCTTGAAGACTTGGCGCAGCAGCTTCACATGGGCTATTTCGGGGCCGAGCCGGTGCGCTTGCAGCGCGGCCGTGACGATGTGCGCGTAAAGGTGCGCTATCAGCAGGAAGCCCGGAACAGGCTGGGCGAACTCGAACGTATCCGTATCCGCACGCCCCAGGGCCACGAGGTTCCATTCCTTTCTGTGGCGGAAGTTACCCCTGCGCCGGGCTACGCGAGCATCAACCGCACCGACGGACTGCGGCGTGTCGGCGTAACCGCCCATGTGGACAATGAGCGCGCCAACGCTCAAGAGATCGTCCAAGATATGAACCAAAACTACTTTCCGGAACTGATGCAGCGGTATCCCGGATTGAGCGCATCCTTTGAGGGCATGCAGGAAGAAGTTCGCGAATCCGTCGAAAGCCTGATACGCGGACTGATTATCGCGTTGTTTGGCATCTTTCTGCTCATTGCCACGATCTTTCGATCCTACATTCAGCCATTTCTCATCATGTTGACCATACCTTTCGGCCTGATCGGCGCGGTGATCGGACACATGATTATGGGCTACACCGTCTCGCTGATGAGCCTGTTTGGCATGGTGACGCTGGCCGGCATCGTGGTGAACGCCGGCATTCTGCTCATCGAAAAGGTGAACACTCTCGTGGGTGAAGGCGTTCCGTTCTATGAGGCCCTGACGCGGGCCGGGGCGCGGCGGTTCCGCGCTATCTTTCTGACTACGATGAGCACATGCGCCGGCCTGACGCCGCTGATTCTGGAAACCGACATGCAAGCGCAGTTTTTGATTCCAATGGCTATCACCATCGCCGCGGGCGTGGCCTTCTCTACCGTGTTGACCCTTGTGTTTCTCCCGTGCCAATTGGCGGCGCTTAATGACCTGCGCCGGTTTAAGCATCGAGTCGTTTATGGCGTTTGGCCTGCGCCCGAAGAAGTTGAACCCGGGTGGCATCGCGTCAACGGCGGCGCGAACGGCGCCGGGAATCAAACGGTCTCTGGCGAGGATGCAACGCCCGTACAAACCTGAGGCATCCAGCGCCACCGGCTTCGAGGCGGCATAGTCGGCCAGCAGGCGGCAGGCGTTTCGACATCGCTTAACAGAATACCGCGGCAAGGAAGAATCAGGAGTTACCCCCATGACAACTTGCAGTAAATGGAAGGGCTACGTTGCAGCCCTATTGTTTCTTGCGTCAGCTATGGCTTCGGGCGATGACGTCGTGGACGGCAACCGGAATCGAGAATCTACGCAACCAATCACGGGGGCCACGGAGTCATCCAGCGCCCTGCCGCCTGTACTTGATCTCGATCTCGCCAAGGCGATAGCGCTTGCCGAGAATCCTGGCCTTGAGACCGTGCGGACGCGCCTCGATCAAGCTGCCGCGCGGGTGCGGCAGGCGCGGTCCGGCTACTTTCCCACAGTCGAGATATCCACGGGCTACAACCGCACCTATTTGCCTAGCGGCGACGTGGACGACGCGAAGCGCGAGGCCACCATTGGTCCGTTCCGCGGGCTGGCGCAGCAGCTCCCGCGCACCCTGCAATTCGCCGGTTTTGGCGACGCTGGCTTTACGGGCATTGGGCGCTTCATTCTGCCGCAGGTGGGCGGCGCCGCGTTCAACGCGTGGCAAGGCCGGCAAGCCGTTATCGACCGCACTTCCTCCTACCGCGCGGGCATTACCGCGCGTTGGCTCTTGTTCGATGGGTTCGGCCGCGAACAGCGCCACCGTGCGGCGCGCTTGGGCGAAGGTGAGACGGAAGCGGCCTACCGCGACGCGGAACGGCAACTGCTGAACGCGGTCGCGCGCAGTTACTACTTCGCGCAACTGGCCCGCGAAGAGATACGCATCGCGGAGTCCGACATAACCTTCAACGAGCGGCTTCTCGAGGAAGCGCAAGCGCGCCGGCGCGAGGGCGTGGGTTCGCTAAGTGACGAGCTGGGCTTCGAGGTTCGGCTCAACGCCGCGCGGGCCGCGCTGATCAATGCGAATCAGGATCTCGAACTCGCTGTGATTACGTTGATCGAGCTCATTGGGCGTGAACCGCGCGAACGGCCGGAAGGCTTCGAACTCGCTCCGCTGCCAGCCGACGAGGAATTGCCAGACGAGGCCCCCGACGCTGAAACGGCCGTTGAAGCCGCGCTGGCGCAGCGGCCGGATCTCGAAGGCCGGGAATACGCCCTTGAACGCGCGGGCGCCAACGTGGGCGCAAGTCGCTCGGCCTACTATCCGCGGGTGTCCGCACAGCTCAGCCACGATGCCGTGCGCGATCGACAGAGCTTCAGCAGCGACGATTTCGCCACGTCAATCGGTGTGGATGTCACTTACGAGATCTTCGCCGGCGGCCGCAATCGCGCCGAAGTCGCCGAGGCCCGCGCCGCCGAACAAGAAGCACGGTGGCGCAAACGGGAAAGCGAGTTGGCCGTGCGCGCCGAGGTGCAAGAGCGGCTGACTGAGCTTGGCGCCGCGTGGGAAAACCTCGAACTGCAACAAGCCAACGCGGAACTGGTGAGGCGAAACCGTGATCTTGTCGTCCGCGGGTTCGAGGTGGGCCAGGAGCCCCTGGTGCGCGTAACCGAGGCGCAACGCGATCTCGTCGAAGCCGACGGGCGCTACGCGTTCGCGCGGGTTTCCGTACTGCAAGCTTGGCACGACCTGCAAGCCGCCACCGGCGCGGACCTCGCGCCAGGCGAGACGGAAGACAGCGAATAAGCTGTACACGGCATCGGCGATCACGACGGAATCCACGAAGCCGAACGCATAACGTGATCAACTGAACAAAGCCAGACAGCATTCGCACGGAATTGCCGCTTTGGGAGTGCGGCGGCTTGCCGTCGCTTTCTTAGCCGGGCAGCTTGCTGCCCATGATGCGAGGCCGCCTTGAGAAGGATTATCAGCCGCGCCTCGCTACGCCGTTGCTGACCGTGGCGAGCGTATGCGCCCACGCCCTTATGCGCGATAACGGCAGCAAGCCGCCTGATGCAAAGCGCCGGCAGGCCTGCCGCACTCCATACAATAGGTGACGGCGCCTTGGCCCATCCGTCCCATAGCCCCCGGGTTTTCCCGGCTCCCCCCAAAAAAGTTGTCACGAAAACG
>PUMX01000369.1 GCA_003552485.1 Candidatus Hydrogenedentota bacterium | reverse complement strand
GCCGCCGCCGTTAGATTGTATCCCAGTGTGTTTGCATTGAGCGGGGCGGAAAGGCGATAACGTGGGGGAAAGGCGGCCCTATTATCTGTCCTTCCACACAGGAGGCCCCACCATGCCAAAAGCGCCGTTTGTTCCTCAGTCCGCGACCGCCCAGGTCCCCAGCAACGATGAGAAAGCCGCCGTCTGGGAAGCCTACTATCAGCGGCGTCCCTCGCGTGTGCCGGTTCGGCTCAACACGAACCCGCGCATCGTGTTGTCCGATCCGGCCGTCAACACTGAGGGTTACACCTACGAAGCCGTGGCCAATGATCCCAAGACGCACGTCGAGGTGTGGCTGCGGCTGGAACGGCATCTGCGAACGGTGCTCAACCATTACGCCGACGCGCCGACGGGGCCGCCTGATGTGTGGGATGTGCATCTGTTCAATTACAACGTATACGAGGCCGCCTACTTTGGCGCGCCGATTCACTTTCCACCGGATCAAGTGCCCGTAACCCTGCCTATTCTCGATAGTTCGGATTATACACCGGCGCTTGAGGTGGACATTAAGCGGCCTCTCGACAACCCGTACATCGCGGAGCGGCTCGCGTTCTGGAACGAGATGGAGCGGATTTGCCGGGATATGCGTTTTGAAGGACGGCCCGTGCGCCTGCAACCTTGGGCGATAACCGGCTGCGATGGGCCCGTAACTGTTGCGTGCAACCTGCGCGGAACGGCATTCATGTCGGACTTGATCGAGTGTCCCGAGGAAGCGGACAGGCTTCTGGCGCATATCATCGAAGCCGCCAATATTCGCCGCGACGCGTTCTGGGACTACTGGGGCGAGCGCGTCGAACGGACAAACATCCTAGCTGACGATTCCTGCGCCATGCTCGGCGCGCCGATGTACGCGGGGTTGGTGATGCCGCACCACCAGCGCTATTACGACGCGGGGCCGGCTACGGAACGCATCATGCACTTGTGCGGCGACGCGTCGCATCTGTTTCCGCATATTCGGCGGCAGCTTCATGTGACCAGTTTCGACACCGGGTTCCCGGTTGATCACGGCAGAGTCCGCGCCGAACTGGGGCCGGAAACTGAAATCGCTGGAGGCCCGCCCGTGGACACGTTGCTCAACGGAACCCCCAACGCCGTGTACGAGAGCGTCCGGGCGATTTTGGAGAGCGGCGTGAAGGAGGGTGGACGCTTCATTCTTCAAGAGGGTAACAATTTGCCGCCAGCCTGTCCCCTCGAAAACCTCGATGCAATGTATCAGGCCTGCCTTCAATACGGACATTACTGAGGCGCTTCAGAGAGTTGTCCGCGAACAGCGCGTGGGTTGAGGAATATGCCTCGTATCCGCGCCATACACACCGGCGTTGCGGGCCGGTTTCGCGTTCTGCGGCAAATCCTTCGATAGATTCCATGCAATAGGCCGGTATTGGGGCAAGAAGTGGATGCAAACGGAATAGTCCGCGGGCGCGGCGCAAGGGCTCACGCACACTCTCGGACGATGCTCCTCGCTTCGCCCCAAAGCCGTTATGCGAATGACCTCTTGGGGGGCGCTACTTAGCGGTTTGCGCCCGGGTTCCGGCCCTGACCACCGCCCATGCCGCGGCCTTGGCCGCCACCCGCGCCTTGGCCTCGGCCTGTGCCTTCGCCCGGTCCTTCGCCAAGCCCTCGCCCGGAACCAAACCCTTCTCCGTCGCGGGCGCCTTCACCCCGGCCTGTGCCGTCGCCTGGCCCACCGCCCCGCATTCCAGGCTCACCGTCAACAGGCTCTTCTGTTCCGCAGCCCATCATGCCAAAGCCCAAGGCGATGACAGACACGAACGCCGCCAGGAGTGTGGCGGTGGCGAGGCGCGAGCCGCGCTTCGATTCGATTTGTGAAGTCTGCTTGCGATAATGCTGAAACTGGGTTGCCATGATTCGGATCCTCCTGACCGGCGGTTATGGGCGATTCGGGTTACCCATCTACGCTCACCGCAGCATAGATCATGCCAAAGCGTAATTCCCGCACATCGCCCGGGGGAGGGTTAGGAAGCGCGCAAAATCAGCAGTGACAGGCGGGGCGGCTGTGCAAAATATGCAGGTTTGACCTTAAAGACAAGTTATTCAGAGTGTGCAAGCCGCTTTCCAAAGCAGTGTGGCCGTACATTTTCGATGGGATCGGGATGTCTATTCTCTATGCCAACAGTTCAGCGGCGGGTTCGACTGTGCGCTGGCCATAATCAAGCCAGAAGAGGAACTGATGGTCGTGGCGTCAAGAGCGAAGGGGAAGATAAGGTAGAGGAGAGTAGCGCAGATGGTGCCGGGAGCGAGACTCGAACTCGCAAGCCCAAAAAGGGCACTAGGTCCTTAGCCTAGCGCGTATGCCAATTCCGCCATCCCGGCACACATCGAATGGTATCGTAAGACGGTTGGCGAATGCAAACATTCGAGTTGCTTCTGTCACAACTCGATAGAAATGACCACGCTCCAGCGGGGTGGGTGTGCTCGCCAGGCCCGATACGGCGCCGCTTGCCAAACCGGCGGCGTTGCTGAAACGCCAATGATGCCGCACACATCCGTCTGCTGCAGTTGGATGAGATCGGCCATCTTCGCGACCGAGCCTCACCGTTGGCAAAACGAAATCTGGATTCTGATCAACCAAGGCCGTGGTGACTGTTTTCCTTTACCACCTGCTCGTCATCGGTGATGGGAAATTCGCCGGGATACCGGATGAAACGGACGTGACCGTCCATATAGAGCACATTGCTACCGCCGGGGACATGATTGAATACGGACGCTCCAGCCACGTTATCGTCGAACTCGTCCGTGCCGAAGGTGTCCCACATGACTGGGACTTCGCTCTGGGCGTAAGCGCTTTCGGCAGGATTGTTGATGTCGGTGATGGTAAACCGTTCGATGCCTTCACGCAGACGATGCACTATATCGCCGCCTGCCGTGCCGGTGGCTTCGACTCCCGGGGCGGGCGCCCAAGGAGGCCACGCGCCGTCGTGAATGTTGAGGTCGTTGGTGTAATCTTTCCAATGCACCATGCCGACGCCGAGAATATCGACGCTGCCTAGGATTGGATTGACGGAGGTAGCGCCCCACATGCCGAAGAATTCCGCGGGATTCGTGGTCAGATAGCCCTTATACGCATAAGATTGGCCGAGTTGGCCGCTGAGATAATAGTCGAACGAAACCATATCGTCGAATTCGAGCGCCACGGCTTTCCACGAATCAAAATCGCCGCCATCAGGCACGCGATCCAGCACATGCACCCATCCCGGATCGCCTCCAGAATCTGAGGGGCACTGCGCCACGCCGACACCGGTGAGGTAGTCCGGATAGATCGAGGCCGCCCAAGGCGAACTCCATAACGGGCTCGACCGTGTGTCGGGCCGGACGCTGCTATACGGCGGCTTGGGCGGGTACGCGTTATCGGGGCTTTCACTGGCGTACATATTGAATACCATGCCGAACTGCTTAAGGTTGCTCTGGCACATGGCGCGCCGCGCCGCCTCGCGGGCCCGGCCCAAAGCGGGCAGCAGGAGCGCCGCAAGGATGGCGATGATGGCTACGACCACCAGTAACTCGATAAGGGTGAAGCCTTTGGAGTGGGGCGTCGTCAATCTGCGCGCTTCCTATTCTGTCGCCTCGGTAAGAGGTCCGGGCGCGCGAGACTCGAAACACGTGCGCTACCTTGGCAACCGGAATCAGTTCTTGTTGCCGCTGTATGGTCTCGGTTGTCCGGACCCCTCGACCTTGATCCTAGTATTCAGTCCGCTGGCTCGATGCGGAAAAGGCCGCCTTGTTCCTCATCGTTGAGCACGTACAGGTTGCCGTCAGGTCCCTCGCGTATGTCACGAATGCGGCCGATCTTTTCGCGAAGCAATTCTTCTTCGTGGACGACCGTGTAGTTTTCGACTACAACGCGCCGGATTTGCTCGGAAACAAGGCCGGGAATCAGCAAATCCCCCTCCCAATTCGGGAAGGTGCGGCTCGTAACCAAGGTCATGCCCGCGGGCGCTAATGTAGGCAAAAACTCGCGTATGGGCGGCTCGAAGCCTTCAGCTTCACGCCCCGCGCCCCATTGATCTTGGGTGCGGTAGACACGGCCATAGCTCACGATGGGCCAACCGTAATTGTTGCCGGGCTTCACCAAGTCCAACCGGTCGCCGCCGCGCGGTCCGTGCTCGTTTGTCCAGATCTCACCGGTTGTCGGATGAACGACGATGCCCTGAATGTTGCGCTGCCCGTAACTGTAGATTTCGGGCTGAGCGCCGGGTGTGTCAACAAAGGGATTGTCCACCGGCGGCGTGCCGTCGTCGTGCATGCGCAGCAGCGAGCCCGCGTGATCGCCTAGATCCTGAGCTCGTGGCGGGTCCGCGCCGCGATCGCCCACGCTCATGAGCAACAAACCGTCGTTGGTCCATGCAAGCCGCGAACCATAGTGGCGGCCGGGGCTCGATTTGCGGTCCTGCGTGAAGATTTCCTCCATATCCACGAATTGCTCGCCCTCGACTCGGCCGCGCACGAGCGTGGTGGCGGTTGCGTCTTGGTCGCCTTTCGAATACGTAAGGTAGACCCACCCGTTTTCTTCGTAGTCCGGGTGCAGGGATATGTCCAACAAACCGCCTTGGTTAATCGCCACTACCTCGGGGACGCCATGTATCTGGGTCAACTCGCCGTCTTGTAAGTGTTGCAAACGGCCGGGCCGCTCGGTAATAAGCTTCGAGCCGTCCGGTAGGAACGCCACGGCCCACGGGTGCTCGAGCCCCGCGACAACTTCGACAAGCCGGATGCTTTCATATTCTGTGGTGATCTCACTCTCGACGATACGCTCGCCATGGGCCACACCCACGGCGAAAGTCAACATCAGTCCAACCGCTATCCACAATTTCATGGTGTTGTCCCTCTCGGTAAGTGTGTTTTCCCCAAGCAACTATAGATCGGAACACCCCCTTACTTGTCGGAATTCCCACCGTTTCACTATGGCTTCCCGTACTTATGACCACAATCACACTGGGTGTAAGCGGCGTCAGATCTGCGCAGTCTCGCTTCGGGACGACAAAACGGCTCGCGCCGCCGTCGATTCACTCATGAGCCGATATGCAAATACTGGCAACTTGTTGCATCGAGTGGGCCAGATGCGGACGCGGGTTCAAGGCTTCCAGATATTGCCGAGATAGCGCGGCGCGAGTGGGCCGTCGCCATGCAACAGACGGCGGAGAGGGACGCGGATGTCGGGGCGTAGGTCCAGTTCTTCGAGTTGATCGATTGGAACGAACGACGCGCCAGTGAGTCGCTTGTCCGCTGTTTGTGGTTCTGGAGCGGCCTCTTCGGAGCAAGTGGCGGTGAAATAGAGGTTGATCTGGTGACGATGGGCGTCGGGTGCAATGCTGTCGTTAACAAGGACCACATCGCCCAAAGCGATTGGTAGGCCTGTTTCCTCCCAGACCTCACGAACGAGCGCCTCAGCGATGGATTCGCCGAAATCGACACCGCCTCCGGGTAACAGCCAGTAGGTTTGGCCGTCCTTTTCGTGGCTTACGAGCAGAATCCGGCCGCGGCGCTGGATGATGGCGGCCACGCGCACTCGGGGTCCAGGGCTAGGGGTCATTCCTCGTAGTCCGCAAGCCGATCATGCAACTGCGGCTCCAACTCCGCCTGCAAGACGATGTCGTTGTCTTCATAATGTTCGTCCAACACCCGTCCTTCGCGGTGGACCTGGGCGGCCAGCGCCGATTCGTGTTGCGGAATGCGCAGCCGCACGAGGCGCCGTTTGGGTTCGAGATGCGCGTCAATGGCTTCCAGCAGATTGGCCAGTCCTGTGCCTTCTTGTGCAGACAGCGCGATGGCCCCGGGATAACTTGCAAGCAGTTCGTGTAAACGCTCTCTGGGGGTGATGTCCTGTTTGTTGAACACGGTAATGATGGGCTTGTCGGTGACGCCCATGTCGTCGAGCACGTCATATACGGCCGCGATTTGGTCGGCTACCGACGGATGTGAGGCGTCCGCAACGAGGATCAGCAAGTCTGCTTCATGAACCTCCTCGAGCGTGGCGCGGAACGCCGCCACCAGTTGGTGAGGCAGACTGCGAATGAAGCCGACCGTGTCGCTGAGGATAATCATTCGCCCGCTGGGCAAGGCGCAACGCCGATTTGTTGGGTCGAGGGTGGCAAACAGCTTGTCTTCAACGAAAACCTCGCCATGAGTCAGGGCTCTTAAGAGCGACGACTTGCCGGCGTTGGTGTAACCTACGAGCGCGGCGGTGACCACGGCGCTCTCTGTACGTTTCTTTCGCTGGACGCGCCGGGTCTTGCGTACTTGTTCGAGTTCCCGTTGCAGCCGCTGGATTCGCTGCCGCACCGTGCGCCGGTCTATCTCGAGTTTCTGTTCGCCAGCGCCGTGACGCGCGCCAATGCCGCCACTCAGGCGCGCCATTTGTTTGCCATGCCCAGTGAGACGGGGGAGGGTGTACTTGAGCTGCGCCAGTTCCACTTGCAGCTTGCCTTCGCTGGTTTGGGCGCGTTGAGCGAAGATATCGAGAATGAGTTGGGTCCGGTCTAAAACACGTACGCCGAGAATGTCCTCGAGTTTCGTGTTCTGCGCCGGGGTCAGATCAGAGTCGAAAGCCGCAAGATCAATCTCCAGTTCCTCGATGGTCCGCCGAATTTCTTCGGCTTTTCCCGAGCCGATTAACGTGCCCGGGCAGGGTTTGGAGCGTTGCTGCACGACTTGGCAGACGGTTTCCGCGCCAGCCGTCCACAAGAGTTGCTCCATCTCGTCCAACGACTCATTTACGTCGTCTTCATTGTCATGGGGCAACATGAGCCGAACGAGAATTGCGCGCTCGTTGGCGTGGGATCGTCTTCCATCGTAGGAGCTTGTGTCGGGTCTAGATTTCACGGTCCGCTGAAGTTTAGTTCTTTGTTTCGCACCGTACGCATGTTTACGCCTGAGGCAAGCAGCGTGGCGCGCGCTACATTACGGGGCTGGCCTATTCCAGAGGTTTGACCTTGATGGTGCGGAATTCGACCCACGTACCCTCAGCAGCGTGGCTGTCCTGCACCCCGATGTAACCGTCGAGCGGCTTATCAGCTGTGGCTTCTTTTGTGCTTTGGTCGAAGTCGATAATCCGGTTTCCGTCAAGATGCACTCTGATGTGATCGCCCTCGGCTCGAATACGGAACGTGCGCCAGACCTCTGGAGTTTCGTCGGGCCGCGGGTCCACCGCCACATAGTCGTACAGGGAGCCAGTGCAGTGATGGTCCTCGCG
>PUMX01000031.1 GCA_003552485.1 Candidatus Hydrogenedentota bacterium | reverse complement strand
TCGCCGCCCCGGGACGGAAGGGGTGATATTTCACTTATACCCCCTTTTCGGGAAACTGCATGGACGAACTGAACGCGCGGCGTTCAACCCACAGCAGCGGTATTGCCGGCCGAGGAAGACTGTTCTTCGTCTTTGGCTACGCCGGCAAAATGCATGGGGTTGGCGCGGCATCCGAAGATGCCCCGCCACCGGCGGAGGCGCGCGTATTCGAGCAGCTTCACGTAAAGCTCGGGCCCGACTTCGGGAAAGGGCAACGTTCCGGCAAGGGCCTCGTCGGTGTTGGCGCGATCGAAGTAGGGCTCATCGTGCAGGTACGCCGCATACTCGCGCAATGACCCGCCCCGGCTGGCGTCTTCAGCGTTCTCGCTGCCTTGGTCGACGAAATCGATACGCACATTGGCGGGCTTCAGGTAGGCATTCGCCCATTCGCGCACGCTTTGATGCGTAACGGGGTTGGGATTGGTCAGGTGATAGGTTTTGGCGCTGGGCCCTTCCGCCTCGATGATTGTCCACAGCGCGGCCGCGGTCCAGTCCACAGGCACAAGGTTCTTGGTCGCATGAGGATTAGCGGAAAACGGGATAGCCCGCCGTCCATTCAGGCGGCCGCTGGACGCGAGATCGACGAGCCGCAGAAAGTTGTAGAAGTTGAGGAATTGGCTGATCCGCCCTTGCGCGCCCGCGGCGCCGACCAGAATGCCAGGCCGGAAGACGGCAGCCTGAATACGCCCGTCCGTCATCGCCTCGTGGACGAGCCATTCGGCTTCATACTTGCTCTCTTCATACGGGTTGTTGAAACCGTGCGTGTCAAGAAGCTCGTTTTCGTAAGCGCGCCCAGGCCGCCGGCCAGCCACATAGGCCGTGCTCACATGATAGAGCGGGATATCCGTACCCGCCAGGAAATCGAGCACGTGCTGGCAACCTTCGACATTGGTAGCGCGAGTCTCAGCGCGCTGACGGGGATTGAAGCTAGTGCACGCCGCGCAATGAATCATGCCGCCAAGGTTCGAGCGCAGGTAATCGGCATCCGCATCACTCACGCCAAGGCGAGGCGCACTCGTATCACCCCGAACCACGCTTACCTGCTCCTGGCCATCCTCCCGCCCGACGAGCCGCAAGATGGCGGTCAGCCGTTCCTTGGCCTGTGCGGGACTGGCGTCGCGCATGAGGACCACTGGCGCATAGCCCCGGTCCAGCGCTTCCCCTAAGACCCAACCTCCCATGATTCCCGTGGCGCCCGTGATGAGGACTGAACGGTTGCTCATCTATATTCCTTTTTTGCCTTCGTCGCGCTAATTGACAGGTTGTGCCGGCCCTCGCAACTTCAGGGCGCCGGACTCTCTGGAATCGCCAACTTGCTACCGGCGTAAGACTCCGCGCCGGCGGGAGCGTCTAGCCCAATGCCGTCACTGTAGCGCGAGCGAATGCCGCTACGCCGTGAAACCGCAGCGCGACATGCCTGCCTGCGAAAAACCCGTTAGCAAAGTGTGGCGACGCCGTTCCCCAACGAGGCGGAACATCCCTCCATTGTGAAGCGCCGCCCTGAACCGGGAACTTCTTGAACGCTTTTGGGCATAAAGTAATCGAGGGTCAAAGCATACATCACATGGGCCGGCATTTGCACATTTCTTTTGCCATGCCGATATGTTGAGGCGACGCTCCACCCCTTTTACGCAATACACGTAAGCTGTTGACGCCAAACCGCGGCCAAACACGCAAGCGCTCTTGTTTCTTACGCTGATGACGCTGACCTCCGTGTACGGGGAGAACATAAATGGCGTCACGCTCACACAGCCGATGCCCATCATGGCATTTAGCAGCGCGCCCTGGCAACTTCGCGTAAAGCCGATAGCGCCACAGTAATTCGCTCGTTACCGTTATGCCTTACCGGTTCCCGTATTGACGCTCATAATACGCCCGGAATTCACCTGACTTTATGGGACGCCACCACCATTCGTTGTCTTTGTACCATTGCACGGTGTGAGCGACCCCCTCTTCCCAGCCCACTTGAGGCGCCCAGCCCAACGCTTTCAACTTGTCCGCATTCAGAGCGTAGCGCCTATCATGACCGGGGCGGTCCTTCACGGGTTTGATGAGATCATCCCCTTTTCCGGTCAATTCAAGTATTTGTTTGGTCAAGGCGATGTTCTCGCGCTCATTGCCGCCGGCGATGTTATAGACCTCGCCGGGCGCGCCGTGGCGCAGCGCACAGTCAATGCCACGGCAATGATCGTCAACGTAGAGCCAGTCGCGAACATTGCGGCCATCGCCATACAGCGGCAAAGGCTCGTCATCGATGGCGTTGGTGATGAAAAGCGGCATGACCTTCTCGGGGTATTGGTACGGGCCATACGTGTTTGAGCCGCGCGTGATGATAACGGGCACGCCAAACGTGTGGTAGAAGGCCATGCCCATGAGTTCACCTCCGGCCTTGCTCGCCGAGTACGGATTCCGCGGCGCGACGGGGTCCGTCTCGCGGAAGGCGCCCTCGGCAATGCTCCCGTAGACCTCGTCGGTCGAGACCAGCAGAACCCGCTCCGTGCCGTGGCGCCGCGCCGCTTCGACAATGTTGTGAACGCCGCGCACGTCTGTATCGATAAACTCGGAAGCGCCCATGATGCTGCGGTCCACGTGGGTCTCGGCGGCGAAGTTCACCACGGCGTCGCAGCCAGTCATGGCGTCGTACACGGCATCGGCGTCGGCTACATCACCTCGAACAAATGTGTGGCGTTCAGGGTCCACATCCTTCACATTATCGCGATTGCCCGCATACGTGAGCTTATCGAAGTTCACAACGTGCAGATCCGGATACGCGTCCAGAACGTAACGCACATAGCCCGAGCCGATAAAGCCCGCGCCGCCAGTGACCATGATCCGGTTCAAGCCAGCTCCTCCCTTCGTTGCATGTAGCGCCGCAAGGCGTCGCGCCACTCGCGCATGGCTTCGCCCGTCACTCGCTCGAGCGCCGCAGGGTCCAACACCGAATACGCCGGACGCGGCGCCGCGCTGGGAAACTCGGCGGCGCTGCATGGCTGAACGGACACGTCTAGGCCGGCCATCTCGAAGATTGCCTGCACGAACGCGAACCGGCTGCATTGTCCACGGTTCACGCCGTGATAAATGCCGTAGGCGTCTGTTTGAACCAACGCCGCGATGGCTTCCGCCAAATCCTTGGTGTGTGTGGGCGAACCCGTTTCATCCTCGACCACGCGGAGCTTGGGATGGTTTCGCGCGAGGGCCAACATCTTCTCGACGAAGTTGTTCCCGCCGGGACCGTACAGCCACGCGGTGCGCACAATGAACCAGCGCGTAGCCGCCTCCATAACCGCGTCTTCTCCCGCCGCTTTCGATTCTGCGTATACGCCCGTGGGGTTGGGGCGGTCTTCGGGCAAGTACGGCGTAGTCTTGCTCCCATCGAAGACATAATCCGTACTCACGTAGACAATGGCCGCGCCCACGCTTTCTGCGGCCACGGCGACATGGCGCGCGCCGTCGACGTTGACGCGCCAGCACGTTTCCGCATCGCTTTCGGCGCCGTCCACGTCCGTATACGCCGCCGCGTTGATAATGACGTCGGGCGCCGCGTCAATGGCGGTCTTCCCCACCGCCTCCGGATCGCCAACATCCACCTCGGGCAGGTCAACGCCCACACAATCGCCCCGGGACGCGAAAACCCTTAGCAGGTCCCGGCCCAGTTGGCCGTTGGCACCGTAGATTAGCGTGTTCAATACGGTCCCCACAAGCTAGTGAAATCGACTGCTCAGCGTTCCTAAGTGTGTCCGCTTAACCCCGGCCCGCCGGCTGTAAACCCGGCGTCACGCCTTCTTGTCCTCGTCCGGCGGATGCTTGATTTCCAGGTGCAACTCCTTGAGCTGTTTCTCGCTGACGGGGCTGGGCGCGCCCATGAGCAGGTCCTGCGCGCGTTGCGTGAGTGGAAACGCGATGACTTCGCGGATGTTCGGTTCGTCGGCCAGCAGCATGACGATGCGGTCGAATCCCGGCGCGATGCCGCCGTGAGGGGGCGCCCCGTAATGGAAGGCCTTCCACAACGCCGGGAACTTGCTCTGCACGCTGTCCGCGTCGTACCCCGCAATGTTGAACGCTTTCATCATGATGTCGGGCCGGTGATTACGGATAGCGCCAGACGACAACTCGACCCCGTTACAGACCACATCGTACTGAAACGCGAGCACGTCGAGGGGATCCTGCGTCTCGAGCGCTTCCAGCCCGCCCTGCGGCATGGAGAAGGGGTTATGCGAGAAATCGACCTTCTCCTCGTCTTCGTTCCACTCGAACATGGGGAAATCGACGATCCAACAGAAGGCCGCCAGTTTCGGGTCGATAAGCCCAAGGGCCTCGCCCAGATAGACGCGCACCTTGCCCAGCAACTCGTTGGTTTCCGTGCGGGCGCCGGCGCCAAAGAAAAGGGCGTCGCCGTCCTGGGCATGAGCCGCTTCGATGAGGCCCTGCCGCTCGGTTTCGCTAAGGAACTTGACGATGGGTCCCTTCATCTCGCCATCGCGCAATGCAACCCACGCCAAGCCTTTCGCGCCTTCCGCTTTGGCGAAAACCTCCGCGTCGTCGAAGAACTTTCGGGACTGCTCGGCGGCGCCGGGCGCGTTGATAACCTTAACCGCGCCGCCGCTCTCGACAGCGCCGCGAAAGACCTTGAACTCGGATTCGCGGAAGAGGTCCGACACGTCGGTCATTTCCAAGCCGAACCGGATGTCCGGCTTGTCTGTGCCGAACTTCTCCATGGCCTCCCTGTAGGGGATGTGGGGAAAGGTCTCAGCGACAATCGTGCGGTCAGACAACTCGCTGAACAGGCGCACGAGCAGGCCTTCGATTTCGTGGAAGAGATCCTCCTGCGTGATGTACGCCATCTCGATATCGATTTGATAGAACTCGCCTGGACTCCGGTCGGCCCTCGAGTCTTCGTCGCGGAAACAAGGCGCGATTTGGAAATACTTGTCGAAACCCGAAGTCATTAGCAGTTGCTTGAACTGCTGCGGCGCCTGCGGCAGCGCGTAAAACTGGCCGGGGTACAACCGGCTCGGCACCAGGTAATCCCGCGCGCCCTCGGGCGATGAGCTGGTGAGGATCGGCGTGTGAAACTCGATGAACCCGCGCTCGGTCATGTGTTCGCGCGTCAATTGCGCGGTGCGCGATCGTAGCAAGATGTTGTTCTGCAACCGTTCGCGCCGCAAATCGAGGAAGCGGTAGCTGAGCCGCGTTTCCTCGGGATACTCGAGCTCTTGGTTTACCGGAAACGGCAACACATCCGCCATGGAATCAATGGTGAAAGCCGTGGCGGCCACTTCGATCTCGCCCGTGGGCAAGGCCGGGTTGACGGTATCGGCGGAACGCGCAACCACTTCGCCCTCGACGATAATCACACTCTCGGGCCGCACGCGGCTGGCTTCGTCAAAGAAGGGGCGATCCGGGTGCACGACGACCTGCGTCAGCCCATAGAAATCGCGTAAGTCAATAAACAACACGCCGCCGTGATCACGCTTGCGATGGACCCAGCCCGAAAGCTTAACGGCCGCGCCCACCTGGTCTTTGCGGATCTCGCCACAGGTGTGGGTTCTGTAGGGATGCATAGGGATATCTGTCTCCGGTAGTTCCATTGCGGGAATGGTGGTGATGGTACTTCCGGCGCCGGCTGTTGTCAAATGCTCGACCCCATGCAGCCCCGGCCAGCTCCCCATAAGGACGGCGCGGCGTCAGCCCACTCGGGGATGACGCCGCGCCGCGAGGGCTCTCGTCCCGTTGACGCTGCTTACGCGTACACTCGCCGTGTCCGGGCCGCTTCGTGAGCGTAGTCCACACCCATGGCGTCGAGCATAACGTTGAACAACTCGTAGTTCTTAATGAACGGCTTGACGCCGTGGCTTCCCGGGCCCACGCCGCACAGCTCGACATAGTCCGAGGTGTGTTGCGTGCCAACCCAATTGACGCCCGTGTAGTTGGCGAGCACATGGCCCTGCGCTACGCGAACGTCGCCCATGCGGTGGTAGAGCGGGTCATACTCGCCCAGTGCGCGCTTCCGCAGTCCTTCGGCTTCCTCGTCGGTAATCTCGATGTCCCAGGCTTTCGCGTGCAGCTCCTTGATATCCTCGACTGAACTGTCCTCGTCAAGCTGACCACGAACCCAATTATTGGTCTGCTTGAAGTGCATGACGCGGTCGAAATCCGCCTCGCCGCCATTATGGCCGCCGCCGTGTGAATTGAGGCCAGGATTCGCGTTGCCATGGTCGGTCGTGACTAAGATAAGAATGTCCGGGTGTTGCTCCTGGTACTCGAGCGCCACGCCGATGGCTTCATCGAAGGCGATCTGATCATAGAGAAGTCCACCGAGATCGTTGCCGTGTGCGGCGTGATCGACCCGCCCGCCTTCGACCTGCATCAAAAAGCCGTTGGGGTTTTGAGATAACCGGCTTAGCGCCACTTCCGTCATTTCAGCCAGCGTGGGAACCCGTTCTTTGAGCCGCGTGCTGTTGATATGGTCTAACGTATACGGAACGTGACCGGGCCAAAATGTTCCCAAGAGCTTGGGATTGCCAGGGTCCTTATCCATCAGCTCGGAGCGGGTCTCGGCGATTTCGTAGCCCTCATCCAAGAACGCCGCATACATGTCCCGGCCATCTTCGCGTTCATCCGGGGCGAAATGCTGGCTGCCGCCGCCAAGAATAACATCCCATCCGAAGTCCAGGTACTGCTCGGCGATCTTCTCCTGCATGCCTCGGCTCGGAACCACAGACCCGAAGCCCGCCGGCGTGGCGTGCGTCACCTCAGTTGTCGTAACCAGCGCCGTCGCCTTGCCCGCGTCCTTGGCGTACTTCAGGATGGGGGTATACTCTTCGCCATCAGGCCCGACATTGACCGAGCCGCCGTTGACGCGCCGCCCACAGCCCCATGAGGCTGACGCCGCCGCGCTGTCCGTTACGAGACTGTCGAGCGAAGCCATGTCCATGAGGCCACGGTGTATGTCCGTGCGCTCATAGAGCTTCATCCAATTAGACTTCTTGCCGTCGCGCCGTTGCAGCAGATGGTCAGCCATCGCCAGCGTGCCCGAACTCATGCCATCACTAACGAAGCAGATTACGCCGCGCGCCTTACCGTTCGCGGGTTGGCTTCCGCCATACGCGCCGGCGCGGGCCGCCCTGCGCCCGCCGCCCAACAACAGAGCCGACGCGGCGCCGGTCTTCAGAAACGCGCGCCGGTTCAAGCCGTTGCCTCCATGTTTAGTCG
>PUMX01000249.1 GCA_003552485.1 Candidatus Hydrogenedentota bacterium | reverse complement strand
CACGAAGAAGGCCGACGTCTTCCGAAATATCCCGCAGTATCTGCGCGCGGGCGACTGCCTTGTGCTTAACGACACCCAAGTCATTCGCGCCCGCCTGCACGGGCGTAAGCCTACAGGCGGCGCAGTCGAGATCTTCCTTTTGCGCGAAGAAGAGCCGGGTGTGTGGGAGGCGCTTGTAAGGCCAAGCGGTCGGGTGAAAACGGGGACCACCGTGACGCTGCCCGGCGACTTCACGGCGCGGGTCGAAGAACAGACGGCGAACGGACGGCGGCGCGTGGTATTCGATAGGCCCGACGTTCTTCCTGCGCTCGAGGCGGCCGGCGAGATTCCGCTCCCCCCCTATATTCGGCGGGACAAGCCGGACGCCACGGACTTGCGCCGGTATCAAACCGTGTACGCGCGGAAGCCAGGCGCGGTGGCGGCGCCCACGGCCGGATTGCACTTCACGCCCGAACTGCTGGATCGCCTCGAACAAGCGGGGGTGCGGCGCACCACACTGACTTTGCACGTGGGTTACGGCACCTTCCAGCCTATACGCAGCGAAAAAGTAGAGGAACACAGCGTTGAAGCCGAGGATTTCGTATTAACCGAGGACACGGCTGAGACGCTCAACGCCGTGCGTGACGCGGGCGGACGCATCGTCGCCGTCGGCACCACGTCAACCCGCGTTCTCGAAACCTGCGTGCGCGATGGCCGCTTCGTTCCCCAGACGGGACGAACCAGCCATTACATCTACCCCCCTTACGAGTTCACTGGCGTGGATGCGCTTCTGACAAACTTCCACTTGCCTCGTTCGAGCCTGTTGGCGCTGGTGTGCGCGTTCGGAGGAACCCAACGCATCCTCGATGCCTATCGTTACGCTGTAGCTGAACAGTTTCGGTTCTATTCCTACGGTGACGCGATGCTGATCCTATGAGAGGCGCGAATCAACACGATGAGACCGCTGCTTCCCCGCCGCAATTCCTCCCGTCCTATTCCTCCAGCAGCGTTGGAATATCGATGCGGCGGCCCTCGCGGGCGGAGTCATGCACGGCTTGGGTAACCGCCATGTATAGCAGCCCATCGTCGAAGTTCGGGCGATACGCCGCGCCCTCGCGGATTGCGTCGATGAACACCTTCTCGACATCCCAGTGTTTGAGGTCGTAAACATCCTCCGGGCGGATGTCCATTGGCTGCATCGCTTCACCGGGCTTGCCCGCGTATAATGCGGCGGAGATCGGCTCATAGTGAACGGTCATGTTTTCGGCATACATCTCCACACTGTCTTTACCATGGTGCGCTACCGTGCTGAACGCGTATTGGATGGGAAACCCCGCCTGCATCCGCGCGTTGACGAGCGCCTGATCCGGAATCTCGACAGACCAGAGGTCGCCATCCGGTCCCGGCCGTTCGGGTATAACCAGGTCGGTGTCGGCCATGAGGGATTGCGTGGCGCCAAACCAGCGATGCATCACTTCCACATACATACCCAGCGTGTGGACATTGAGTCCGGAAAGCCGCCGATCCTTGCGCCAATGCATGGGCGTCCGCGGGTCAGCAAAGGCATTGGACAAGCTCTCGACACGCACCAGCCGGAGCCCGCCAAGCGTGTTCTCGCGCAATAGCCGGGCGATGGTGCGATCCACGTCCATGCCAATCGGTACGGGACACAGCATGGCCACCCGGCCGGCTTGACGAGCCTTGGCGCGCATCGTCTTGGCCTCGGCAAGGTTCATGGCCATGCGCGCCTGGCAGAAGACATGTTTTCCCGCGTCGAGCGCAGCCAGCGTAACGGGACAATGCAGATAAGGCCAAGTCCCCACGACAATGGCGTCGATATCCTCCCGGGTTATGAGCTCTCGCCAGTGATCGTGAACATCGGGAATATGCAGTTCGCGCGCCGCTTTCTCACCGGAAGCCCGGTCACGATTGGCGACGGCCACAATCTCGACGCCTTCTATGGCCCGCAGGCCTGGAACATGGCGCTGCCGGCAAATGCCGCCAAGCCCGACGATACCGATTCGGATCGGTTTCATAGCGATTTACCCCCCGCTTCAGCAAACCTTGTTAGCGTGCGCGCCTGGCGGTAGTCTAAACCCAGCAAGTAACGATTCCCAAATCGTGTGAAATGCAGCAACCGTGTTTCGCGCTCGTCCGAGGACAACGTAAACGCGCCGGACGCTACTCCTCGGCGGCGTCCGGCGCATGAGAAGTGTACCCACCTTCAATTATCAGGTGACATTGACATTCACCCGTTTGGCTTTAGCTTCTTCACTCTTGGGCAAGCGAAGTTTTAGCACACCGTTCTTGAAGTTGCCTTCAGCCTTATCGGTGTCCACCTCGCAAGGCAACGGGATCGCCCTCGCAAAGGATCCATAGCTGCACTCGGCGTAGTAGTAGTTGCCTTCCTTACGTTCTTCGCGCTCCGATTTCTTCTCGCCGCGGATCATTAGACGGTCGCCCATGATCTCGACCGAGAAATCGTCTTTCTCCATGCCCGGCAACTCAGCGGTTACGTGGAAGTTGTTCTCGTCCTCCTCCACATCCACGCTTGGACCGCCACCCTGCATGAATGACATGGGCCACGCTTCCGCGCCTGTCGTGGGCGCGTCGCGCTCCGCCTCGGGCATCCACCGATCCACGGTCCGCAGAAGATCGTCGCGCATGCGGCCGAACGTCTTTCTCCATTCTGCCGGCACTAGATTCGCCATGACTGTTCACCTCCCTTTCGAGTAGTTTCTTGCGTTTCGATTCAAGCCGGCTGAGATTCGCCTGTTTACGTGACTTTGACGTCGATTTTCCGCTTGCGCGCCCGGTCAGCCTTAGGCAGCCGAACCGTCAACACGCCATACTTGAGTTCAGCCTGAATGCCCTCCGTCTCGATCTCGTCATTCAACGTGAACTCACGGTGAAAGTTCAACAAATCGTACTCACTGTAAAGGGGCGTTCCCGGTTGCTGCGGCCGCACCGCGCCATGGATCGTCAGCACACCATTGTCCACGTCCACGCGCAAGTCGTCTTTCGCGACCCCCGGCAGATCCGCTACAACCACCAAGTTGTCACCCATCTCGAAGATGTCCACGGGGGGCAACAGCGTCCGTCCCTCTTCGCGCGTCGGGGTTCTGCCCTCCTCGCGCGCGGGCATGCCTTGACCTTCCCGATTCGTGGGCATCGCGCCTTCCGTCGTCATGGTTTCTCACCTCCTGTACGCTGAATCTTCGTTGGTCTGGCCTCATTGCACCTGAATGTTGACGCTCTTGGGTTTCGCCTCGTCGGCTTTTGGAAGTATGATGGTCAACAGCCCCTGCGTGTACTCGGCGCTCACGCTGTCCTTGTTCACCGGAACAGGCAGCTCAATGGCCCGCGCAAAGCGGCCTGCGCTGCGCTCGTTGCGATGATACGCTCCAGGCTCTATATCCTCGGACAACGCCTGCTTTTCGCCTTGCATGCGCAGCGTCTGGCCCAGCACCGATACATCGAGGGTGTTAGGGTCCACACCGGGTGCGAGCGCTTCCACATAGATGTTGTCGTGGTCGTCGCTTACCCGCACCATCGGATAACTACCCGTCGCTCTGCCGGGCAGAAATCCGGCACGGGCCCACGGAATCCCCCACGTTTCGCCGATGTCCTCCACTACACGCTCCAACTCCCGGCGGAGACCATCCAATTCACGCATCGGATCCCAACGTGTTAGTCGCGCCATCGTCTAACCCTCCTTTCGATCCGTATTCAGCCCGCCAGTAAACCTCCAGCGGGCTCGCCCCATCGTTGCCGGCAAGCCTCCGTACGCGCTAACCGGCTGCATCATAGAGAGCAACACTCATGCCAGCCTCTTTCCGATGCCACCGTTACTCGCACAACCTCCGGAAATCCTGGCCTTTATGCAATACGCCATGACCAGAGTCGCGTCGAGTCTGTGACGCTCTCCCTCCAGTATGGTGCAAATTGAAACACTCATCAACCCAAAATCAAACGACCAGGCAGGGTACAATCGATAAGCGGGGCAGGAACCAAAGATAGGATGTCGTACACGAGCGGCCTTACACCGCCCTCAAGGAGGGACGCTCGGAAGCGCGGCGGCGGCCATTTCGCGAAAGCGGGTAACGGTGTCTCTGAAGGATCTTGGGAGGTAACGGAACGGCCGAGGAACTATTCGCCGGGCAAGCTTGGCCCATCAGAGTCGTTGCCGGACCAAATCGAAAGATCGCGGAAGTAGAAGGCCTTATCCACGGGTGACGGATGCCCGCCACCGTAGTATATGTTGAAGTAGAACTCCTCGATGCGTATGTCTTCATATTCGGCATCCCGAAACATCAAGTCATCCCGCTCTAAGGCCAATTCGCCGTCAACCCAGCCGCGCAAGACGCCGTCACGCTCGCCTGGCGTGTTCACACGGACATATTGATCGATTCTCCGCCACTCTCCGCGCGGCAGGCCCGTTGCCCATCCATCATGATCGCCCCAAGTCCCCATCTCGGCGTGGTAGGTATAGAAGATCAGGCCCACGTCTCCGCTGACGTCGATGTTTTCGGGCCGCGCGAACCCCATACGGGCGGACCAGCCATTGGTCCCATCGCTCCGGCGGCCGCCCCATCCAGCCTTGCCATAACGGCCCGTAAAGCCGGGAAGCTTTCCGCCAGCCCGGCTGTGGCGAAAGGTGAAATCTTCCGGCACGTATAACCAGTATCGCGCCCAAGCCTCTTCGGGTTCTTCACCGAAGACTTCCTTCATGCGTATTTGCATCGACGCGCCATAGTGGCCATCTCGCGGGATGGCAACGCGAAGCACTCGCCGGTCGCTTCCCGCGGGGTCCGGCGTGATCGTGTTGTGCTCGGCCCGGTACACACTGAAGTGCTGAATATAGTCTTCGGAATCGAAGGCGACCGTGAGCCCAGGTTCTGGTTCCTCCTCGGCGTGGATAGAAGGCCAATAAGCTGCGGCGCAAACCATGCAACACACAAAGAACACAACGCAGGTCATGCGCCATAATAGCTTACTGAGTGGGCCCAGTCCCGGGGGGGTTCTCGTAGTCACGGTGGTTATCCTTTTCCGCCAACAGAGACGTCAACGAGGCCTCAGGGCTTGTGGTGCGCAATACCCGTAAGGAATCGAATGTAGGTTTCGATCCCGCGAAAGAAACAGGGCAGATGCAGCTTCTCGTTTGGGCCGTGAATGCCGCTGGTCGGCAGAGAAAAGCCCAGCATGACCGTGTCTACGCCCAGCTTCTGCTGCAGCAGGGCCACGACGGGAATGCTGCCGCCTTCGCGTTTGAACACCGGCGCTGCGCCGAACACGGCTTCGAGGGCTTCTGCGGCTACCCGGATCGCGGGCGCGTTCCGGTTCATGATCGCCCCATCCCCGTGAACCAATTCCCGCACTTCCCATGTGATAGTCTTGGGTGCGTTCTTGCGCAAGTAAGCCAACAACTGCTGATGCACATCGGCGCTGTTTTGATCAGCCACAAGGCGCATGCTGATTTTCGCCAAGGCTTTAGCGGGCAGCACAGTCTTTGAGCCCTCACCGGTAAAGCCGCTGATGAGCCCGTTAACGTCAAGCGTCGGCCGCGCGCCCACGCGTTCCGTGGCGGTGTACCCGGCCTCGCCCCATAGCGCGGGCGCGCCGGTATTCTGCAGCCAGTCCTGGTCGGTGGTGGGATCCTGCGCCAGGACAGCGCGCTCCTCGTCGCCGAGATCTCGGACTTTGTCATAAAACCCAGGCAGCGTGACGCGGCCCTGATCGTCGTGCATACCGGCGAGGAGTTCGCATAACGCCTGCGCCGGATTATGCACCACGCCGCCGAACAGGCCGGAATGCAGATCCTTGCTGGGTCCGCGCACTTCCAGTTCGAAATATGCCAGGCCACGCAGGGCGTAAGTAATACTGGGCTGTTCCGGCGTAAGAATGCCCGCGTCGCAGTTTAGGACGGCATCGCAATCCAGCTTCTCGCGATGCGCGTCAATGAACTCGCCCAGATGAGGCGAGCCCACTTCCTCCTCGCCTTCGATTAGGAACTTCAGGTTCACCGGAAGCGGTCCCTGTTGATGCAGCGCGCCGACAGCCTTAAGCAACGCAAAGATCTGGCCCTTCATGTCCGCGACGCCGCGCGCGTACAGTTCATCCCCGCGCACCGTCGGTTCAAAAGGCGGCGTTTCCCACTCGTCCAGGGGATCCGCCGGTTGCACGTCGTAATGCCCATACACCAGCACGACGGGCTTGCCTTCCGCGCGCAACCACTCGCCGTACACTATCGGATGACCACCCGTGGGCATGACCTCGACGTTGTCGATATCCATACTTTTCAGTTGATCAGCCAGCCAGCGGGCGGCGTGTTCAACGTCGGGCTTGTGTGCGGTAAGCGTAGAGATGCTGGGTATCGCCAGAAAACGCTGGAGTTCCTCCAAATGGGCTTCTTGATTATTGCGGGCGCATTGTAGCGCGCTGTCGAGTATGGTCATTCGGGCAGTATTCCTTTGCAAACCTACTGCAAATCAATTCAAATGCTCGCGAGGACCGAACACGGCATAGACACCTGCTTGGCCGCCGATAGCGCTGAAGTTATTCGTCTCTTCATTAAACCGTTGTTCCGGAATTGCGCGCCATCCACGGTTAGCGTCAAAGTAGTAAAGGGCCAGTTCGCCGGTCTTTGCAAGCTCGGCTTTACCTTCGCGCACGCGGACAATAACGTTCGCCTCCATCGGCACACCACGCGGAGATTGCTCAAGCGCAATGTATTCGGTGAACGCGGCCTTGCCGCTCGGCGGCGGCGCCGGTGGTCCGTCAAGGATAGCCACACGCGCCCGGATAGCTCCACGCGCCTCGACGTGGAATGTCGCTTCCATATCGGGTCCACGCACCTGCATGGCGCGGCCCCACCCCACACTACCGACGGCCTTGTATCCGGGTTGATCGCCGCTGTCGGCGCGCCGTGTCTCCTCCCGTTCGCCGTCTTCCGGAGACGTAAACTCCATTGCCAGACGCGGACGGCCCGAAGGCGCTTCATCAGAGGGCGGCTCGTATTCGACCGCAGGCTCGCGTTCGGGAGCTGTTACCTCATCGGGGTCCGCAGGGGACGGCGCCTCGGGGGAGGGCTCCACCGATTCCGGCTCCGTGAGAAGACGGCTCGCTGGGTCGGGGGGAGAAGTGGCCTCGGGGAGGCGGGGTGTATCCATATCGTCGTCTGGCAGCCGCGCCATATCGTCCGCTGGCTCTGTGAACTCGATATGCATACGTCCCGTTTCGTCCGGATCCGGGGCTTCAGGGACTTTGGCTGGATCTCGTTCT
>PUMX01000150.1 GCA_003552485.1 Candidatus Hydrogenedentota bacterium | reverse complement strand
TGAAAGACTTCGACGGCGTCGACGGGCGCGTCTGTTTCGATACGTTTTTCGTGTTCCTGCAGGTAGACCTCATCGACGATGGGGTCCCAGCGGCGGTTCTCTTCAAGTTGTTCGAGTAGACGGTCGCCGGCCGCGTGAAATCCGCCAAGAAGCAGCACACTAGCGGCAAGGACGACCGCGATTCGTTTGCATTGCATCGCGCTTTTCTCCTTACTTTGGTTCCAATAGCTACACAACGTGAATTGGAAACCCTAACACAGCTCGTTTGCGAGGACAAACCAACGAAGGCCACTGTTTGGGAATTATGCTGTGGCGAAAGGCTGCTTTCGTGGTTGGCGGGTCATCGGGCTGGGCTGGCCGGGGGGTGCAGCAAAACTTTTTTGCAGCAGCCCTTGCGTATGCGTAGAGTTGAAGGGACATCAACGAAAAGAAAGGAGATGCCATGTACAACGACACGCGCGAGTCTTCACGGACCGCATCACATACCCACCGCCGGTGGGTGTTATCGGTCTTAGCGGCCGCTATGGCTGTTGCCATAAGCGCGCCGGCCGCCGCCGAGGCGGAGTTCACGCCGATCTTTGACGGCGAAAGTCTGGATGGCTGGATTGGTATGGAAGAGGTGTGGCGCGTCGAGGATGGCCACATCATCGGCGAGACCACCGACGAGGAACCACTAGAGCAGAACACCTTTCTGATTTGGGACGAAGGGGAAGCGGATGATTTCGAGTTAAGGTTTCGCTACCGTATCGACACGCCTTGGGCAAACTCAGGCGTCCAGGTGCGGTCGGTGCACGAAGGCGACTACGTGGTCGCTGGTCCACAGCCGGACATCGCCACGGACGACTGGATCACCGGCATCCACTATGAGGAGCGTGGCCGGGGCATTATGGCGCGGCGCGGCGAACGCACCGTGGTTTCCGAAGACGGAGAAATGGAAACCGAACGCTTCGCCGACGAGGACGAACTGGGCGAGCACATCCATGACGACGATTGGAATGAGTACCGCGTTGTCGCCCAGGGCGACACCATCACGACCATCATCAACGGCGAGACGATGAACGAAGTCGTGGATCATTCGCCTGAGGCCCGGCGCAGTGGAATCATCGCATTTCAGCTGCATACCGGCGATCCCATGAAGATCCGCTTTGCTGACGTGGAACTCAAACGGCTTCCCCTCGAGGACAAACGGAAAGTTGTCTTTGTCGCGGGCGAGCCCAGCCACGGCTATGGCAACCATGCGCACCGGGCTGGTTGCATTCTCCTGGCGGACCTGCTCAACGAGAACACGGATGACGTGCTCGCCACCGTTTACACCGGCGGCTGGCCTGCGGATCCGACGGCCTTCGATAACGCGGACGCCGTCGTGTTGTTCTCGAACGGCGGCCCCGGGCACATGATTCTGCCGCACATGGACGAGTTCGAAGAAGTCATGGAGCGCGGCGTTGGACTGGGCGCGCTCCATTTCGCCGTCGAAGTGCCGCCGGGCGACGCGGGCGACCGATTCGTGCAGTGGATTGGCGGCTACTTCGAGACGCACTGGTCCGTCAACCCATTTTGGACCGCCGAAATCGACGAGATCCCCGAGCATGAAGTGACCGAGGGTGTCGAGCCGTTCGAGATGTACGACGAATGGTATTACCACATGCGATTCTCGGAGCACACCGACAATCTGCAGCCGATCTTCTCCGACTTGCCGCCGGAGGAAACGCTGGACCGCGAGGATGGTCCGCACTCGAATAACCCTCACGTGCGCGAGGCGGTGCTCGAACGGGAAGAGCCGCAGCATGTCATGTGGCTGTACGAACGTTCCGAGATGCCCGGCCGCGGGTTTGGTATGACAGGCGGCCATTATCACTGGAACTGGGGCCACCCAAGCCTGCGCACGGCTGTGCTTAACGCCATCGTGTGGATCGCCGGAGCTGAGGTTCCCGAAGGCGGCGTGCCCACGCCAGTGCTTACGATGGAAGACTTCGAGGTAAACCTGGACTACGATGTGCCCGACGATTTTGATCGGGACGAGTGGAAGCAACGCATCGAGGAATGGCAGGCTGATCACCCATAATTCGCTACGATTCACTGCCGAACGACAATGAGGGCTTCGCCCCTTCGCAGCGTGGCGCAGCGGCTGCAAGGGGCGGAGTCCGTCAATCATCGAGGCGGCGGCGTAACGCCGTGCAAGGAGTGGTTGCGTTTTCGTCTACGACGTTTGTGCGCTAGGTTGGACAAGACGTCAGACACGTTGGAAAGGTTGCGCGATACGGCGGGCGCCAAATCTGCCGTCAAGAAAGGGGGAGCCGTGAAGTTGACAAGACGCCAGTTTATGGGAAGCGCCGCCACCGCTGCGGTGGTGGCGGGCTCGATGGCGCGAAGCAGTGTGTTCGGAGCGAATGAGCGCATTGTCATTGGTTGCATCGGCGTGGGAAACATGGGCAGCAACTTGGCCGGGGTGTTCCAGCACAATCGGGATGATGCCGAAATAGCGGCCATAGCCGACGTTGACCGGGAAGCCGCCGAGCGCGTCGCGGCCGATGTGGAGGCCGACGTATACGACGATTACCGGGAGTTGCTCGACCGGAACGACATTGACGCCGTTATCATCGCGACGCCCCTGCAATGGCACGCGCTGAACACGATCCACGCCGCGCAGGCGGGCAAGGACATCTACTGCGAGAAATGCGTATCCCTGACCATCCGGGAAGGCCGGATGATGGTCGAGGCCGTGAAGAAATACGAACGCGTATTCCAAACCGGCAGCCAGCAACGATCGGGACAGAACGAATACGATGGTTGCATGCACGTCCGGAATGGGGCTATTGGAAACGTCACCAAGGTCGAGGCCATGAACTACCATAGCCCCATGGAATTCGCCCAGCCCGCGGAGCCTATCCCCGACGCCGTCAATTGGAACGAGTGGTGCGGCCCCGTGGAGCTGTATCCGTTTAACATGAGTGTCTTCGACAACGGCCGCAATCCGAGTTGGGTCTCGCTGCGGCCGTTTTCCGGCGGGGACATGACGGACTGGGGCAGCCATGGCCTTGATATGGCCCAGTGGGGCTTGGGCATGGACGACAGCGGCCCTGTCGAAGTGTGGGTCGAGGGGGCGCCCTTCAAGCGCTTCTACAGCACCGCCGAGGAGCCGGGCGGGCGGCACCAAGGCCCGCGTTCTCCCATCGTGTTCATGCGCTACTCGAACGGGGTGGTCATGGAATTGAACAATGGACCGAGAAACAGCGGCGTGCGCTTCATTGGCGAGGATGGAATCATTACGGTCACGCGCAATGAATTCGAGTCCGATCCGCCCGAGATCAAAGAACAACCACTCGAGGATCCCGAGGTGGAACTCTACCGCAGCACGCAGCACCAACAGAACTGGCTGGATTGTATCCGTGACCGCACGGATCCCGTAGCGCCCGCGGAAGTTGGTCATCGCACCGCGACAGTGTGCCACCTGGGCAACATTGCGCGTTGGGTCAGCGAGATTCATCAGGAGACCGGCGTGAAACTGCAATGGGATCCCGTGGCGGAGCAGTTCACAAATTGCGAAATCGCCAACCAATATCTAGATTATCCCCGGCGGGCCGGATATGAGTTGCCCAATACGGTTTGATGGGAGGAAGGCGCCATGAGATCCTTTTTTGTTCCCTTGGTCTTGTTTCTCGCCGGTTTCGCGACGACGGCGGTCGCGGATGAACACCGGCTGCAGCCGCTTGCCTACAACCAGCCCGATCTAATCGTCGATCTCGGCGTGGGTCTATGGGCGTGGCCCTTGCCCATGGACTACAACGACAATGGTCTCACGGATATGGTTGTTGTATGCACCGACCGGCCCTATAGCGGCGTATACCTCTTTGCTAACACCGGCAATGCCGATCCCGAAACCGGCATGCCCGTCTTCGCCGCCGCCGAACGTTTGGGCGATGCGGTAGACAACGCTCAGGTCTCTTTTGTCGACGGCGAACCCTACGTGCTCTCCCCGGGCAAGGTCTACCCGGATTTCAAGGAGACGGCCTTTGAAGAGGCGATTGAGTTGCCGGTGGATCGGCCTGTACATGATGGCGAAGGCCGCGTGCGCGCGAACCAGTGGAAACACGTGGACTTCAACGACAATGGCGTGAAGGACCTTATGGTCGGCGTCGGGTATTGGGGCGACTACGGCTGGGATGACGCCTATGACGACAACGGTCAATGGACCAATGGACCGTTGCGCGGCTACGTCTACCTGCTGCGCAATGACGGAACCAATGATGAGCCCGATTACGTAGAACCCCGGCAACTTATGACGACTGACGGCGAGCCGATCGACGTTTTCGGCCGGCCCTCGCCGAACTTCGCGGACTTCACCGGCGACGGCAAGCCAGATTTGCTCTGTGGCGAGTTCCGGGACGGGTTTACCTTCTACCGGAACGTGGGCAGCCGCGAAGCGCCGCTGTTCGCGCCGGGACGGCCATTGACGCACAACGATGAACGGTTGAGCATGGATCTCTGCATGATCACGCCCGTGGCCTACGATTTCAACGGCAATGGCCACATGGACCTTGTCGTTGGCGACGAAGATGGCCGGGTCGCCCTCGTCGAGCATACTGGCGAAGTGATTGACGGGGTTCCCCGTTTCTTGCCGCCTCGTTACTTTCAGCAAGAAGCGGATAACGTCAAGTTCGGCGCGCTCGTGACGCCGGTTGGTTTTGACTGGAACGGTAACGGGCGCGACGACATCATCGCGGGAAATACGGCGGGTCAGATCGCGTTCATCGAGAATCTGAGCGGCGATCCCATTCAATGGGCGCCGCCGAAGCTGCTCGAAGCGGACGACGAAGTCATCCATATCCAGGCGGGACCCAATGGATCGATACAGGGACCCGCCGAAGCGAAGTGGGGCTACACAACGCTGACCGTTGCCGATTGGAACCACAACGGCCTCCCGGATCTTGTTGTCAACTCAATCTGGGGTAAGGTTATCTGGTTCGAGAACGTCGGAACCCGCGAGGAGCCGCGTCTGGCCGCGGCGCAACCCGTCGAGGTCGCTTGGGAGGATGAGCCTCCAAAACCCGAATGGAACTGGTGGGATCCCGAAGGGAGCCAATTGGTCACACAGTGGCGGACGACGCCGGTCGCCATTGACTGGACCGGCAACGGTTTGACGGACTTGGTCATGCTCGACCACGAAGGCTACCTGGCGCTATTCCGGCGGGAAGAGCAAGACGGCGATATTGTTCTGTTGCCCGGCGAACGCGTGTTCCGCCTGGAGGATGAAGACGGGCCGCTGCGCCTGAACGAGCGCAGCGCGGGAGGCAGTGGGCGGCGCAAACTACACGCCGTGGATCTCGACGGCGACGGACGCCTCGACCTACTGGTCAACAGCATGAACGCAGACATCTATCGCAATCTCGGCGAGGAAGACGGCATGACGGTGTTCCGCGACGAGGGACCCGTCGATACGCGAGAGCTCGCCGGTCACACCAGCAGCCCGACCACTATCGACCTCGCCGGCGATGACGAGCCGGAGATTCTCGTCGGCGCTGAAGACGGATTCCTCTACCATATGCCCATGCCTTGAGCCGAGTACCCATCAATATGAAGGTTTTCCCCGAAGCCGCCGTGCTTCGGGGAAAACCGTTGTGCCAGTCATGTTGCATCCTATCCTGGCGTGAAGGGGTTTATCTTGTCGCGGCGATCAGCCAATGGCCGTCTGGCCGGTTTCGCTGGTCCGTATGCGGACGCATTCGGCGAGTTCAAGGACGAAGATTTTTCCATCCCCAATTTCGCCGGTCTTGGCGCCCTTCACGATAGCTTCTATGCACGGCTGCACGAAATCGTTGTTTACGGCAATTTCGACACGGATCTTCTTTAACAGATTTACTTCAACCGTGGCCCCGCGATACGTCTCGCTGTAGCCCATCTGCTGCCCGCAGCCCAGCGCGTTGGTGATTGACATTCGCTTCACGTCGTTTTCAAACAGGGCCTGCTTCACCGCGTTCAGACGTTCGGGTTGGATATAGGCGATGATCAGTTTCATTGTGTAGTATCTCCTTTAGCTGCTTCCAGCTTTATCACCGGTTTGAAAAGATCTGGAAGCCGCCATACGCCTCCATACCGTGTTCGTCGATGTCGAGTCCGCGAATCTCTTCGGTTTCGGTGACCCGAATACCCATGACCGCCTTCAATACCGCAAAGAAGACGAAGGCTGTCACGAAATATGTCAATCCGCACGCCAGCACGCCGATGAGCTGAGTCACGAAGCTGACGTCTCCGAACCCGAAGATGCCAACCGCCAGTGTGCCCCACACGCCACAGATGGCGTGCACTGAGATCGCGCCAACGGGATCATCGATGCGGATCTTATCGCAACCAATAACCGCCAATACCACGATTGCCCCCGCGATCAATCCAACCACTACGGACCAGGCGACCGGAATTACATCGGCGCCCGCGGTTATTCCAACGAGGCCGGCTAGCGCGCCGTTGAGCGCCATCGTGAGATCAAGCTTGGACTGTATGATCCATGAGGTCGTCATGGCGCCCATTACGCCCGCTGCGGCCGCCAGAGCGGTGGTTACGAAGACGTACGATACTTCATCGGGATCTGCAGTTAGCACCGAACCGCCATTAAAGCCAAACCAACCGAGCCACAACAGAAACACACCAATAGTCGCTAGCGGCATGCTGTGGCCCTCGATAGGTCTAATTGCGCCACCCACGTATTTTCCAAGCCGTGGCCCCAAGAGGATGACGCCCGCCAGTGCGGCCCAACCCCCAGCGCTGTGCACCAGCGTCGAACCGGCAAAATCGTGAAAGCCTTGGGCATCAAGCCATCCACCGCCCCACACCCAAGACCCCACGATAGGGTACGTCGTCGACACATAAATGGTGCTGAACACCATGAAGGTCGGCAGTTTGATGCGTTCCGCCACAGCGCCCGATACGATGGTGGCGGCGGTCGCTGCGAACATAGCCTGGAAAATGAAGTCGGTGTAATATGTAAACCCTGGGTCGTACGCGGAGGTTTGCCCATCAGCGCCAGGCGACAGGCCCAGTCCCGCCCAGCCTAAGACACCACCAAACTCGGCAGGATACATAAGACTGAACCCAATCAGGGCATAGGTTAGGATACCCATCGAGATGATGAAGACGTTCTTGAACAGAATGTTCACCGTATTCTTGGCGCGGGTCATGCCTGCCTCGAGCGAGGCGAAACCTAGGTGCATCGTAAACACCAAGAACGTGGCGACCAGCAGCCAAAGATTATTCACAGTGAACATTTCCGCGGATACTTCTTCGG
>PUMX01000401.1 GCA_003552485.1 Candidatus Hydrogenedentota bacterium | reverse complement strand
GGGTTCGTGGTTCTCCCAGATGCTCTACGCCGCAGATATCCTATACCATTACGAACGCTGGGATCCCGATGATCGCGATCGGTTTCAGACGTGGTGGCGCGAGCGCTGCCTGCCGCACGTGAAAGACGTCATGCGCCGCCGCTCCAATAACTGGAAAGACGCGGGCGTGTTGGGATCTATTTCCGCAGCGGTTGTCCTGCGCGATAAAGACTTGCTCGAGGAAACCCTTATTAAGCTGCGCAGTTATTTCGAAGAACGCGCCAACTGGGATAATCCGGGCGCATGGAAGATCGCCAAGGACGACAACGGCGTCTATCTCCACCTTGAAGTAACGCGGAACGAAGGCCGCAGCGGCATTACGTACACCGCGTACGCAATGACCACCATGGCGCAGGCCCTCGAGATTGCGCGTCACGCCGGCTTCGATTTCTGGGAGCTTACCACCCCGGAGGGCGCCGGTATCGATGAAGTGATTGACTACTATTTCCAGTGGGATATCATGGAGGAGCCTTTCCCTTGGCATGACGAACCAAACCGCCGGAGCGACCGCAAGAATCCCTATGAATTGGCGAATAACCACTTCGATATGCGGCCGGAGCTGAGCGCGTGGCTTGATGAGAACCGGCCCGTGGATGGCGCGCAGGGCGACCAGTACATCACCCTGAACAAGGGGGATATCGCGCCGATCTACGACGTTGACGCCGAGTAGGGGAAGCCCCCTTTTCCAGCGCGATTTCGGACAAGGACGGACGGCGTCTTTCTTGTTTACTGCCGATGTGTATGGCTGTATCATTCGGAACGCGGGCCCATTACCTACAACCACTTATGGGGAGCGTGAACATCATGAAAGTATGGCCGGTTCACTCGTATCCGCTCGGCGCCGTGTACGATGGCGCGGGCACGAACTTTTCCCTATTCTCCGAGATCGCGGATGGCGTCGAGTTGTGTCTTTTCGACGACGAGGACAACGAGACGCGCATTCAGTTAAGCGAAGTGACGGGCTACTGCTGGCACGCATACCTGCCGGAGATCGAACCGGGCCAACGCTATGGGTTCCGCGTGCACGGGCCCTGGGATCCCGAAAACGGTCACCGGTGCAATCCCGCTAAGCTGCTGCTCGATCCCTACGCAAAGGCCATCAATGGCCAAGTGCAGTGGGACGAAGCCGTGTTTCCGTACCGCTTTGACGAGGGCGCGGACGCGATGAACGACAAAGACAGCGCCCCGTTTACGCCCCGCAGTGTAGTGCATCAGCCGCACTTCGACTGGGAAGGCGACCGCAGCCTGCAACTGCCGTGGCATGAGACCATCATCTACGAAACGCACGTAAAAGGCCTCACCAAGCGGCATCCGGACGTTCCCGAGGAAATGCGCGGCACATACGCGGGCGTCGCACAGCCGGTGAGCGTTGATTATCTGCAGACCCTCGGCGTTACGGCAGTCGAGTTTATGCCCGTCCATCAATTCATCCACGACAAGCACCTGCTCGACAAAGGCCTGCGCAATTACTGGGGCTACAATTCGATTGGCTACTTCGCACCCCACAACGAATACGCCGCGGGCAATCGGCCGGGTTCGGTGCTTGTCGAGTTCAAGCAAATGGTGAAGGCGTTGCATCTGGCAGGCATCGAGGTCATCCTCGACGTGGTCTACAATCATACGGCGGAGGGCAATCACCTCGGACCCATGCTCTGCTTCAAAGGCATCGATAACGCCTATTACTATCGGCTCACCGAAGACAAGCGGTACTACATGGACTACACGGGCACCGGCAATAGCCTGAACATGCGCCACCCGCACACGCTACAACTGCTCATGGACTCGCTGCGCTACTGGGTGCTCGAGATGCACGTGGACGGGTTCCGCTTTGATCTCGCCTCGACGCTGGCCCGCGAACTGCACGACGTCGATCGGTTGTCATCGTTCTTCGACCTCATTCAGCAGGACCCGGTCATCAGCCAGGTCAAGCTTATCGCCGAACCCTGGGACATCGGAGAAGGCGGGTATCAGGTCGGCAACTTCCCGCCGGTCTGGACGGAATGGAACGGCAAGTACCGGGACTGCGTGCGCGACTTCTGGCGGGGCGAAGATCAGACGCTTGGAGAGCTGGCGTACCGGATTACGGGCAGTTCGGACCTCTACGAAAACACGTCGCGGTTGCCGCATGCCAGCATCAACTTCATCACCGCCCACGACGGCTTTACGTTGAACGACCTGGTTTCCTACAACGAGAAGCACAACGAGGCCAACGGCGAAGACAATCAGGACGGCGAGGATCACAACCGCTCGTGGAACTGCGGCGAGGAAGGGCCAACGGATGACCCCGGCGTGCTCGCTCTGCGCGCGCGCCAGAAGCGCAACTTCCTCGCCACGCTGTTACTGTCCCAAGGCGTGCCGATGATGCTGGGCGGCGACGAGATCGGGCGCACGCAACAAGGCAACAACAACGCGTATTGCCAGGACAACGAGATCTCTTGGTACGACTGGGAGCATATCGAGGAAGACTTGCTCGATTTTACGCAGCGGCTCATCCGGTTCCGGCGGAACCATGCGGTATTCGGGCAGCGCCGCTGGTTCCACGGCCGGGCCATCCACGGCAGCGAAGTAACGGACATCGCCTGGTTCACCATGGACGGCGCGCAGATGGCCGAAGAACATTGGGGCGAAGACTACGCAAGATCGATAGGCGTCTTCCTCAATGGAGAAACCATTCCCAATCCGAATCCCAAAGGTGATCCTGTTACCGACTACAGCTTCTACCTGATATTCAATGCGCACCATGAACCCCTTGATTTCCGGTTGCCTGGGTCGGCATGGGGCGAACGCTGGGCCAAGGAGCTCGACACCGCCGTGGGCTGGATCGAAGACGAGACGGTTGAAGCCGAGGGCGTGGTGACAGCCGAAGCCCGCTCTGTTGTGGTCCTGCGCCGTGACTCCTGAACCGTCGGCCACATACCGGGTGCAACTGAACCCGGAGTTCACATTTCAAGACGCCGCCGACATCGCGCCTTATCTGGCCGATTTGGGCGTCAGCCACCTGTACGCGTCGCCGTATCTGCAAGCCGCGGCGGGCAGCATGCACGGCTACGATGTGGTGGATCCGTCGCGGGTCAACGCGGAGCTCGGCGGCGCGTCTGGCCACGCCGCGTTGGTCCAGGCGCTGAAAGACGCGAACCTTGGACACGTCATCGACGTTGTCCCTAATCATATGGCCATCGCCGGCCGCGAGAATCCCTGGTGGTGGGATGTGCTCGAAAACGGGCCATCGAGCAGCTATGCCACCTACTTCGACGTGGACTGGGAAGCTTCCGAGGAGCGCTGGCCGAACAAGGTGCTGCTGCCCGTGCTGGGCGATCATTACGGCCGCATCCTTGAAGACGGTCAGCTCAGGCTCGCCTTCGCTGATGGCGTGTTTACCCTGCACTATTTCGAAAACGTTTATCCCATCGACCCGTCCAGCCTTGTGGAGCTGTTGAACCGGGCCGCGGAGATTGCAGGCTCGGAGCGGCTGGGCTTCCTCGCCGACAGCCATGCGTGGCTGCCGCGCCCGTCTGTCGTTTCCCGCGAGGCGGTTGCGCGCCGGCATCGCGACAAGGCGGTGCTCGGAGAGCTACTCGCCGCAATGGCCCACGAGCAACCCGCCGTTGCGGCCGCTATCGAAACGGAGGTAAACCGCGTCAACGGCGACCCCGATGCGCTCGACGCCCTGATCGATCAACAGAACTATCGGCTTGCGTTCTGGCGCACGTCCGGACGCGACTTGGGCTACCGGCGCTTCTTCGACGTGGACGACCTCGCTGGTTTGCGCGTCGAGCAGGACGAAGTGTTTCACGCCACCCACGCCTTGCCCGTGCGCTGGATACAAGAAGGCGTTGCGCAAGGGCTGCGCATCGACCATCCGGACGGCCTGCGGGACCCCGCGGGCTATTTCCGCCGGCTGCGCGAGGTATGTCCGGAGGCGTGGATAGTAGCGGAGAAGATCCTTGAACCCGGCGAGACATTACCGCCGGACTGGCCCATCGAGGGCACGACGGGCTACGACTTCCTAAATCTCGCCGGCGGTTTGTTTGTTGACCCGGCGGGCGAAGCGCCGCTCACCCGTTTCTACGAGGAATTCACGGGCGAGGACACGGACTTCCACGCCTTGGCGCGCGAGTGCAAGCTCAAGGTGCTTACGGAACTGCTGGGCAGCGAGCTGAACCGGCTCACCGCTTTGTTCGTGGACATCTGCGAACAGCATCGCCGTCATCGCGATTACACCCGCCACGAGTTGCGCCAGGCGCTACGCGAAACAGCGGTCTGCTTTCCAGTCTACCGCAGTTACGTGCGCGCGGAAGAAGGGATCGTGGCGCCGGCCGACGAGCGGCGCGTCCGGCAGAGCATAGAACACGCCATCGCGCAGCGGCCCGACCTCGACGCGGAACTGTTTCAATTCCTGCAAGACCTGTTGCTCCTGCGCGTGGAGGGGAGTCTCGAAGGCGAGCTGGCCATGCGTTTCCAGCAACTCACGGGCCCAGCCATGGCCAAGGGCATCGAGGACACGGCTTTCTACCGTTTCCATCGATTGATTGGCCTCAATGAAGTCGGCGGCGATCCGGCGCGGTTCGGCGTGGATCCCGCGGATTTTCACCGCGATTGCGCGGAACGCTTGGCCGAGCATCCGCGTAGTATGCTCGCGAGTTCGACGCACGACACGAAACGCAGTGAAGACGTGCGCGCGCGCCTGGCGTTGCTGTCGGAGATTCCCGGACATTGGATCGAGGCGGCGCGGCGTTGGGCGCAGCACAATGAGCGCTACCGCAGTGAAAACGCGCCGGATCGGAATACCGAGTATCTGTTCTATCAAACACTCGTAGGCGCGTGGCCCATTGAAGCGGATCGGATGCTCGCCTACATGGAAAAGGCCATCCGTGAGGCGAAAACGCATACCTCGTGGACCGATCAGAACGAGGCCTATGAGAAGGCGGTGCGAGAATTCGTAGCAAACGTGATGGGGGACAGCGATTTCGCCGCCGATCTTGAAAGGTTCGCCGGGGGCCTCGTGACGCCCGGCCGCATCAATAGCCTCGCACAAACACTGCTCAAGCTTACCGCGCCTGGCGCGCCGGACATCTATCAGGGGACCGAACTGTGGGATCTGAGCCTCGTCGACCCGGACAACCGGCGGCCGGTCGATTACCCATTGCGCAAGCGGCTGCTCGACGCGCTGCCGGCCCTTACCGTCGAGGACATTATGGAGCGGATGGATGAGGGCCTGCCGAAACTGTGGCTTATTTGGCACACCTTGCATTTGCGGCGAGAAAGGCCCGAGCATTTCGGGCCGTCGAGCGCGTATACGCCGCTGGCCGCCGAGGGAGCGAAAGCCCACCACGCTGTCGCTTTCCAGCGTGGAGACAGCGTGATAACGGTCGTCCCGCGTCTGGTCATGGGGCTTGACGGCGATTGGGCCGACACAACGTTGCGTATTCCTAGTGGAGTGTGGAGGAACGTACTGACCGGTGAAGAACATCAATCAGGCGCCGTTGCGCTCTCACAACTCCTGGCCCGCTTCCCCGTGGCTTTGCTGACGCGTGAAAAGTAATATGAGCAAGCGGCAAGCCGCCGCACTTTGTACAATGCCGAGTTTGGTGGGCGTTTTCCGTGGCTTTAACGCTAAGGTCCTTTACCGTGCATACTTATGACACCAAATCGCAGAACGAACTCTGGGTTTGGGCGCCGAACGCAAGCGCCGTCCAGGCCGAGATAGACGGCAAACACTTGCCGATGAAGCCAACCAACGAGGGCTGGTGGGCGATCGACGCGCCCCAACTGGGTCACGGTTCGGACTACGCGTTTCTTCTCGACGGCGAAGGCCCGTTTCCAGACCCACGCTCGCCTTGGCAGCCTGAAGGCGTGCATGGGCCATCACGCTGGATCGATCACGGCCGGTTCGAGTGGACTGATCACGGCTGGCGGGCTGCGCCGTTGTCCTCGGCGATCATCTACGAACTGCATATCGGGACGTTTACGGCTGAAGGGACGTTCGACTCCGCCATCGACCGGCTCGGCCATCTCGTGGACCTCGGCGTTACGCATGTGGAGCTTATGCCTGTGGCGCAATTCCCCGGCGAACGCGGCTGGGGCTACGATGGCGTCGATCTCTATGCGCCGCACCAGGCCTACGGCGGACCCGAGGGGCTCAAGCGTTTCGTAGACGCCTGCCACCGCAAGGGTCTCGCGGTGTTGCTTGACGTAGTCTATAACCACCTGGGGCCAACGGGCGCTTACTTGAGCCGTTTCGGGCCCTACTTCACGAGCCGGTACGTTACGCCCTGGGGCGACGCCGTCAACCTGGACGGGCCTGGCAGTGACGAGGTCCGCCGGTTCTTCATTGACAACGCGTTGATGTGGCTGCGCGACTATCACATGGATGGGCTGCGGTTGGACGCCGTTCACGCAATTTTCGACGCGTCGGCCGTGCATTTCCTCGAAGAGCTCGCAGACAATGTGCAGCGGCTCGAGGCGCATTTGGGCCGCCACCTTACGCTGATTGCCGAGAGCGATCTCAACGATCCACGCTTCGTGCACGCGCCGGAGGCGGGCGGATACGGCATCCACGCGCAATGGAACGACGATTATCAGCACGCCATCCACGCTGCGCTCACGGGCGAAACCGATGGCTATTACCAGAATTTCGGCGGTCTGGCGCCGATCGCCAAGGTGTTGCGCGACGGGTGGTTCTTCGATGGCTGTTACTCGGCGCATCGGCAACGGCGGCATGGGCGCCCGGCCAAGGGCGTTTCGGGTCACGCGCTCGTCGGTTTCCTGCAAAACCACGATCACATCGGCAATCGCGCCAAGGGCGAGCGCGTCAGCCATCTGGCGCCGCCGGGTCTGCTGAAGATCGGCGCAGCTCTCGTGCTGACCGCGCCTTTCGTTCCCATGCTATTTCAGGGGGAGGAATGGGGCGCGGCCACCCCGTTCCAGTATTTCGCGGACCACCGCGATCCCGCTCTTGTCGAAGCCGTGGAGAAGGGACGTGTCGAGGAGTTCAGCGCCTTCGGCTGGGACCCCAGCGAGATCCCCTCGCCGCAGGCGGAGGAGACTTTTCTCGCCTCGAAGCTCAACTGGGCGGACCTGAGCGGCAAGCCGCACCGCAGCCTCGCTGAATGGCATCGCGCCCTGATCCGGCTGCGCCGCGAACATTCGCCGTTGAGCGACGGCCGGTATCAAAACGTGGGCGTTCGCTTCGACGAGGAGGCGCAATGGCTGGTGATGACGCGTGGACCGCTGGTCG
>PUMX01000119.1 GCA_003552485.1 Candidatus Hydrogenedentota bacterium | reverse complement strand
GGTATTGCGTCTCTGCCTGAGTGAGTTCCTCTTCGGTCATCGTGATTTCCGCGTCGAGGTCGCGCAAGGACTGCTGCGCTTCGCCGCCCAGACGATCGTCAATGATCAGGGCGGAATAATCGAAGGTGGCGTCCAATTCCGGCGAGTCGCCCTCAAAAGCGTCAATATCTACATCCACCTCTGGAACATCAGCGTCCGGCGGCATTACCTCGCCGGTGTCGGTGGCGGCCGCGAGGTACTCTTGTTCTACATCGGCATCGACTTGAGCAAGAATCTCCTGACCTACTTCTTCGCCCAGGAACCGTTCGACATCCATGCGGGCGAATTTCAAGGCGAGTTCCGCGTCGTGAATGTTGCTCTCATTCTGGCTCAGCGTGATCTCGTACTGTTCTGTAGCCTCTGTCAGAGAAGCCATTGCGTTCTGATATTCAATTTCCTGCTGGGTCAACTCCTCTTCGAGATCCGAGGCATCCAACTCGACGAGCACCAAGCCGTTTTCGATATCTTCTTCCGTGACGCGGTAGCCTTCCTCGACAATGTCGATGATGGCGGTGCGTCCTTGCACTTCAGAGCGGATCTCTTGAGCCTGAGTGGATTGGGCCTCGCCGCCCTCGATCACCGTGATCTCGAGTTCGCCTTTGCGGGCTTCGAAAACAATACCCTCATCGAAGGTAGTCTCGCCGGTGGGCATCAACCACCAGAGCCCGCCTACAAGCACCGCGGCGGCGGCGCCTGCTTTCCATATCCAATTGGGGAGTTGTTTCAGACTACTCATTGTTGCAACCGTCCTTTCGTTGGGTCGCGGAAACCGCCTCAGAGCTCTTCAATGTCCGAGAGTTCCTCCCATTGTCCGTCGGGTTTGATGTATAGCAAGCCCATATCGCGCCATAGCGCCAAACGGGCCAATGTGTGATCGATCAAGGCGGCGGTCATGGTGTTGCGCGCCGCCACGAGGTCATTCTGCGCGTCGATTTGGTCAAGCGTCGTGGCGCGGCCTGCTTCCGCGAGCAATTCCTGCTCACGCACGCGGCGTTCGTTAACCTCCACGCCGATTTCTCTGATCCGGAAACTACGCTCGGCCTGCTCGAGATTCCGCCACGCGCTGCGCACATCAAGTTTAACGTTATCCTCCGCCAATTCCAGTGAACGCAGCGCCCGTTCATAGTTGATAAGCGCGCGCCGGAACGCGTTTCGCTGTGCCTTGCGATCGAGGGCTAAGTCGAGGTCCACCCCCGCCCGCCATTCCAAGCGCCGCCAGCTAAGATCGCTCCAACGGTCGTCTCCGGGTTCGCTTGGCACATCCGCCGCCAAGGTTACATCGGCCCGGGGTTGCAGCGCGTTCGTGGCTATGTCTACCCGGCGCGCCGCGTCATGGACCTCATCCACAGTAGTGTAAAGATCGAGGCGTGCAGCCATAGCGATGCTGGCGGCCTCGTCCGCCTCCAGGTCGGGGTGGATCAAGCCGTGTTCACGTAGCTCATCCAGTTCGTTGTCGTCGAGAACGATCAACGCATCCGTTGAAAGCCCCAGCAGAATCTTAAACTGGTCCAAACTCTCGCGGTAGGCCCGAATGGAGCGTGTCCACGAATCTTCAGCGCTCAATTCAGCCTGCACGCTCCGGCCCAAGTCCGTCTCGGTGACGCGTCCGGCTTCGGCCAAGGCCCGCTGACGTTCGGCGCCTTGGAGGAACGCTTCGTAACCAAGATAGTTGTTACGGGCCATGTCGCGATTCTGAAGAACGCGGTAGTATGCGCTCGCGACGTCAATGGCGAACTCCTGGCGAAACCGCGTGAAACTGCGTAGTTGATAGAGCAGGTTGCGTTCCGCCTGTGTCAGAGCCTCATCGGCGACGCGCCGCCCCGCGCCGCGCAGCAAAGGCTGGGTTATAGCGGCTCCCAAGGCCGATGAAGTCTGCGTGCGAGGGTCGCCAGTAATAAATCGCAGGAAATTGGATGTTAAGTCCACGGCGACTTGCGCGCCGCCCCGCACGAGCATGTCCGCGCCGGTGGCCGCGCTGCCCGTTACGCGCCGTTCATCGACGACCTCGCGCCGGGGCTGGGTAACGCCCGAGGCGAGGCCGGCCGATTCGACAACACGCGCATAGCGGCTCAGCAGATCGCCGGGCGTTCCGGCGAGCTGGCCAACCTCGCGCACTAGGTTTGGGGCGGTCTGAACGATTTGGCCTTCGGTCGACACGCGGAATTCGTCGCGTGTGTCGGCGGTGAGCGTAGTTTGGGCGCGGCCGAAAAAGCGGGGCCGATATTGATGCCGTTCGAGTGTCAGATCGAGCGCCGTTAGGTACAGCATCTCCTTCTGATTTTGATACGAGCGGTTGTTACGAAACGCCAGTTCCAGGGCCTTTTCGAGGCTTACAATTCCCGCGCCCACCTCGAGTTCGCCCTCTTCGCCAAGGTATTCGGGCGCCTCTTCCACAATGGGTAAATCACTGAGATCGAGCAATCGCTCCGGCTCAATCTCATAGTCTTCCGTCATCCCGGGCACCTCGGGCGACGCGCTTTCTATGATATCGTATACTTCTTTATCAGCCGCTTCCTTGAAGCCGGTAGTGGTGCATCCTCCCACAACCAACACCAGCGCGCCCGAGGCGGCAAGTCCAACACCGGGCCAGGTTGCGCTGAAGACGGTCGTTAACCTGGTTGTCAGAGAATGCTTCAGAAAATCCATGACCAATTGCCTGTTTCACCTTCTGCAAGTCTGTTGCGCCATCCACAAGAGGAAACGCCACGAGCCAGCCACCTAATGCCCGCATGTCCGCGCCCCCTCCTATTCCGAGCCTCCAACACGCCAACAATGACGCATGTGGTTCCGGGGAGCAATGTCTGCGCGACAGTCGCACACACCTCACCCCGCAGAGTTAACCCGCCCAATGGCCTAAAAGTTCCATCGCAGGCTTGCTCAGGCGGAACAGGGTCTCCGGCGTTGGCGCCCGGAGTTGCGGCGACCAGGTTGCGTCAGCCGGGGGGCTAATCCATGTAATCCATGGAGGGCAAAGCGCTTAGCGTTGTGTCGACCGGCACTGCGTATGGATTGTGAGTAGTTTCCGTCGAAAAGCTCTCTCCAACGGCGCGCAGGCCATTGGAGAGAGACGGGGGTTAGTGGGCGCGGCCGCTTATCGGGCGTTCTTTGAATTCCCCTTCTTCTACGGTAAGATTGCCTGACAGACGTACTTTATTGCCATCTTCAGTGACCAGAGTGCACCAGATGCCTTCGAACTGGGGCGTTTGGGTGACATAATACATCATGGCGGGCTTTCCGCCAGACCATTGTGTGATGCGTATTGTTTTCGCCATGCCGGGTCCTTCCTTCTGTTGCTGTTCCGCCCTGACGCCATGGTCACTTTTTCACGGCGGGCCTAACAAAGTTGGGCGGGAATTCCAATCGTCTTTCGAATGGTTTCATTGTAATGCACCATCGCGTTTACGGCAACACACAAGTAGCGCCTCAATGTTACGGCGTCAAAGGGAAAACCCAGATAGCGTTGCGCACTCAGGCAACGGTCCGTATGATACAAAATCGCGTCTTCATGGCCCCGTTATTGCGCTTGGCGCGGCCATGGACGCTCTCAACCCGCATCCAGCGCAGTGAACAGGCGCCCATACCCGCGTCCGCTCTTGTCTGTAGAGGGTATTTGCTCGCAAACGATGCCACGGCCGCACAAACCCCGTAATGGGCCGTTTTCCAATCCCGATATCAAGGAGAGGCAACTGTATGACCCTGAGTGAAGTCTTGTACAGGGAAATCCTTCCCCGTGTCGAGAAGCCCTCGCGGTACTTGGGCACGGAGGTTAACACAGTCCACAAGAACCCCGAGGACGTCGATCTGCGTGTAGCGTTGGTTTTTCCCGACCTCTACGATTTGGGGTTAGGGAACTTGGGATTGCTTATCCTCTACTCAATTCTCAATCAGTTTCCCTGGTGTTGGGCTGAACGCGCTTACGCGCCGGCCCCTGATATGGAAGAGATCCTGCGCGGACGAAGTCTCCCGTTGTTTGTCAATGAGTCCAAGGATTCCTTGGCGGAGATGGATCTGATCGGGTTTACGTTGCAATCGGAGTTGACCTACACCAATATCCTGAACATCATTGACCTTACCGGACTGCCGGTGCGCTCGGAACACCGCGAGAATCACCATCCTCTGATATTCGGCGGAGGCCCTGCCGTCTTTAATCCTGAGCCGTTAGCGCCCTTCATGGATTTCTTCGTTATTGGCGACGGGGAGGAGGCCGTGGGGGAGTTGGCCGAGTTGATGCGCTCCATGCGCGGCGCTACTCGGCGGGAAAAACTCGAGGCTATTGCAGAGCTCGATGGGTTTTATGTGCCGGAGCTATATCCCTTTGAAACCATGCCGGACGGGCGTGTGTTGCCAAGGGAGGACGCGCGTCCGGTTGTGAAACGGCTTGTGCATGATCTCGACCGGACCACGTTTCCAGCGAATTACGTTGTTCCCTATACGCAACAGGTCCACGACCGCCTTGCGCTGGAGGTGCTGCGCGGCTGCACCCAGGGATGCCGTTTCTGTCAGGCCGGCATGGTGACGCGGCCGGTGCGCGAGCGCTCGCTTTCGAACGTGGACGAGCTCATGAAGGAGAGTTTGGCGAACACGGGCTACGAGGAGGTGTCGTTGGTGTCTCTTTCAACTTGCGACTTCTCACGGCCGCGCAGATTGGTGCAACAGGCTGCGGAGCGGGCTGGCCAACATCGAGTAAGCGTGTCGCTACCGTCGTTGCGGCTTGACTCGTTCGCGGTGGAGCTGGCTGATATGGTGAGCGGCGTTCGCCGTAGCGGCCTGACTTTTGCGCCAGAGGCCGCCACGCCCCGGTTGCGCCAGGTAATCAACAAGTTCATCCCCGACGAGGAACTGCTCGAAATGGCCGCGCAGGCTTTTCGACGAGGCTGGGAACACGTCAAGTGCTACTTCATGATCGGACTGCCGACCGAGCGTGACGAAGATGTTGAAGCTATCGCGGACCTGTGTAAGCGCACGGCCGACGTTGGGCGCCGGATCAAGCGCGGCGCTCGCGTTAACCTCGGGGTGTCGACGTTCGTGCCCAAACCCTTTACGCCTTTCCAATGGGCCGGGCAGATCGGTATTGAGGAAACGCAACGCCGCCAGCAAATTCTCGAGCGGTGTTTTAAGGGCGTTCACGGCGTTAAATTTGGCCGCCACGAACCAGCAACCACATTCATCGAGGGGCTTATCACGCGGAGTGACAGGCGCGCGGCCGATCTCATTGAAGAAGCCTGGCGGCGCGGCGCCCGTTTTGAAACGTGGGGCGAGCGCGTGAACATGCAGGCGTGGCTTGAGGCGGTCGAGGCGACCGGTTTTAGCATCGACGACGCGCTGCGGGAAAGGGACATCAATGAGCGGCTTCCGTGGGACCACATCGATGTGATGATTCCCAAGAAATGGTTCCAGCAAGACTGGGACCGGGCGCTCGAACTCAAGCATGCGTTGGATTGCCGGGCGGGCAAGTGTCACCTCTGCGGCGTTATCTATCGGGAACGCGATTTGTGCCGGTATATGCTGAAGAACCAGAAGCAAGGCCGTCTAGAGGAAAAGGACTGGACACCGGCCCCCGTGGCGCCGCCCGAGGAACCCGAACCGGTTCAACGCCTTCGTTTTCGCATTGGCCGCTCTGACGAAGCGCGCTTCCTTTCCCATCTCGAACTGGTGAATGCCTGGACGCGCGCGTTGCGCCGCGCTCAGGCGCCGCTTTCTTATTCGCAGGGATTCCACGCTCATCCCAAAGTGACCTTCGCCACAGCGCCCCCGGTAGGGGAGGAGTCCACGGGGGATTACATGGACATTGTGCTTAAAGAGCGCATCGAGCCGGAAGCGCTATTGGAACGCTTGCAGGCCACATTGCCCCACGGATTCCACGCGTATTCCGTTGCGGAGGTTCCGTTGAAGGGCGCTTCGCTGATGAGTCTGACCCGCGGTTTTGTGTATAGGATCGAAGCGGCGGCGGATTGCCGTTCCGTGGCGCGCAAAGCCGAGGAGTTGTTGGCCGCTGAGCAGTTGCTTGTTGAGCGCAAAGGCAAGGCCAAGAAGAAACACAAGCGCCAACGGCACGATAAACAGCGGCGCGATGTGAGACCGAACGTTCAGGTGGATATCCGGCCCATGATTTCCCGGCTCGAAGTGGGGGGCGGCGACTGTGGCAATGTAGTGCTGGAGCTCGAAACCGAGTTGGCCGAAGGCAAAAATGTGCGTCCCCTCGAAATACTGCAACTGCTCGAGCTTGATCCCGTGACCACGCGGGTTATCAAGCTGGACACGAAGCTCGCGCCAGAACCCCGGGCAGAGTATGCTTCGGCCTAACTGGTTCGGCCCCGTGTAGCATACTCGCCCCCGCAACAACCGGGATAGGTTGTTGCGGGGGCGTGATGACGTGTCTGATGGCGTCAAACGCGGTTAGCCTGTCTCGGCTAACGCAAGCGCTTCGTCGCGCCTTGGGAAGTCCAGCCCGAAGCGATCAGCGAATTGAACCGCCCATTGCGCATGACGGCGTCCTTCTTCCGTGCGTCCCAATTCAACTAGCAACTGACCAAAATCCAGCAGCAGCGTGGGGTCGCCGGGCCGCATTTGCAGGGCGAAATCCAGGTTCCGTTGCGCTTCATCCAGCTCGCCCAACCGCAGATGGGCCAATCCAACCGTGTGAATGACATGGGGATTATCCTGTAACTCTGCGTGGGCGGCCTGAGCGAGCGGCAATGCTTCGTTGGGATCTTCACCGCTTGCCAGTAGGAAGTACGCGAGGTTGTTGTTGACGATGGGGCTATCGGGGTCGAGCCTCTTGAGCTCGCGATAGCATTCGAGGGCCAATGTGTAATCGGAGATTTCATTGGCGTATTGCGCGAGCGCGCGCCAAGCGGCCGCGCTGTCAGGCTCGGCTTCCGTGGCCCGGCGGAGCGCTTGACGACGGGCCTCGTTGTCTTGCGCCTGCTCGTGTATGCGCGACAGGCCTATCCACGCCTCGGGCGTGTCCGGGTGCGCTTCCGCCAGGGCTTGTCCTTCGCCAGCCGGATCATCGACGCGATCGGCCAGCGCCAACATGCCCATCATTTGGCTGAGAAGATAAGGCTGTCCACCGATATCGTCATAGACCTCCCGATACGCTCGATACGCTTCATAATAGTAACGGGCTTCCTCGCATGCTTGGGCAAGCGTATAGCGCGCAAGCTGCTCTGGGTTCCCGGCCAATTCCTCCGCCAAGGCTTGGCCGGAGGGCGAGGGGGTGGCGTCTTCTACTCCAAGCGCGCGCCAAATTACGGCGG
>PUMX01000125.1 GCA_003552485.1 Candidatus Hydrogenedentota bacterium | reverse complement strand
TCTCCTCCATATCCTCATCGGGCAGCAGATAGGAGTACTTCTCGCTTTCAAAGCTTTCGGTCGATTGCCGGCGCGCGGGGGAAAAGGGTTGGAACAGCAGGCGGAAATTCACGATGTCGCCGTCATACACCGCCTTGGCCAGCGCGGCGGCTACATCCTCGGGATCCACGTATTTTTCGGCCGCCGCCGCTTCATTCGATGATGCCATGGGTTAGGTCCTGCTTCCGTCTATCAGCGCGGCCACGGTTTGTTTACGCTCGTCCCAATCTATATGGACAGGGCTCAGGTCAAAATACGGCAACCGCTCGAGAATCTGTTGATGCAAAGACTGCCGGTAAAAGCGCAGCAAGCGGGAGGCGTGGCGTTCGTGGGCTGCGTCCCAGTTGCTGGCCTCGACGCACTCCTTATCGCGGCCGGCGTCGAGCACCAGCTCTTCCATATAGCGCGCGAGAAAGTTCCGCAGCCGCGCGTCGTATTGACGCCGGAGGTAATCGGCCTGATCGTCGCCGGCCTCTTCGGCCTCGCGCCAGCGCTCTTCAAGGTCGATAAGCTCCTGGCGCTCATTCCAATATGCGTCGCGCAGCTTGGGGTCGCGCAGGATATAGAGGGCCGCGTTGAGTTTGGCCATCTCGAGTAGGTAGTGAGACCGGCGCTCTTCGGTCAACTCCGTATTGGCGATCTCGTTGACCAAATCCTTCATTTTCTTCTTGTAGGCTTTGCGCACTTCGCCGGGTTTCGCCGTCTCGTTGAGCCCGAGAATGGCGAAGTAGTTCACATAGCCCATGTCATCGGTCTGCGCGCCTTTGTCGTCTTGAGTGGTCATAATGATGAGGAAACTCCCTTCTTACAAGGGCATTGTAGCGGTTTGCGGCGGAACGGCACAAACCGCCGCGAAGCGCGGTCCATGGTGGACCCGGCCGCCGGCTATGCGTAGTATAGTGGACCCGTGCCGCGGCTTGCCGGATGCGGCGCCAACGTTTATCGCCATGTAAGCAGGGAGCAGCGCATATGATTGTGGTCAACACGGAATCCGTGCCCGGATACGAGGTCGAGGAGGTCAAGGGACTGGTCCAGGGCAACACCATTCGGGCCAAACACCTTGGGCGCGACATCGCTGCGTCGCTCAAGAACTTGGTGGGCGGCGAATTGCGCGGTTACACCGAGCTCCTGACCGAGGCGCGCAGGCAGTCGCTCGAGCGCATGATGGAGCAAGCCCGGCAGTTGGGCGCGAACGCCATCGTAAACGTGCGTTTCACGACGAGTGCTATCACGCAGGGCGCCGCCGAACTCTACGCCTACGGCACGGCGGTCAGCGTGCGCCGAGTCGAGGCGGAAACCGCGCCAAGTGAGATCGACGGCGCCGCCATGTTCCGCAGCGAGAACGTGCCCGATACGGGCGAAACGCCGTCCCGGTAGGAAGGCCGAACACCATGGAACTGGCGGCGCTATTCGTCTTTCTCGTTGTGCCGTTGCTGCTCCTGCTCCTCGGGTTTGCGGCGGGCCGCGTCATCGAACTGCGGCATCTGCGCCGTCTCGAAGCGCTCGAGACAGAATTCCGGAGCCTGCTCTGCACCGACATCGAAATCGCTGCGTCAAAACTGGCGGTCGAGCCGGGCGGTTGCGTGCTTGTCGCCGGGTCCGTCGTGATGGCGGCGGACTACTTCAAGACGTTCGCCGCGGGCTTGCGCTACCTCATAGGCGGCGAGGTGCGGGGCTACGAGCGCGTATTGAAGCGCGCCCGGCGCGAAGCCATCTGCCGCATGCTTTACGAGGCCCGGCGAATGAATGCGCACGCGGTAATCAACGTGCGGCTCGAAACGAGCAGCGTTGGCAATCTCGCCAACAATCCATCCGCCATGGTCGAAGTCATCGCCTATGGCACCGCCGTGTTGCCCAAGGCCAGCTGACGCATCGCTTGCGCGTTACGTAACCGAAGGCTCCCAACCGGATTCGTATTCGCGGCGCCATTCAGCCTCGGCTTCGGCGTCGTCGATGATGTGGCCCTTTTCTCCGCACGCCAGGCTGCGGCCCACGCGGTGCGCGATGTTGCCCAACAACGGAAGCAGGGTGCTCTTGTAGCCTTCTTCGATCTCGGCGTTCAGGCTCAGCGGCGCGTCTTCGCGAATCGCGGTCAAGAAATCCTCGACATGCGGACCATCCGCGCGCGGTCCATCGTGACTCTCGACTTCGCGGCCATCATTGTCGTTGATAACGTAACCGCCATCCGAGATCACGAGGCTGCCCTCTTCGCCGAAGAAGTTGGCGATGCCGACTCCCTGCACGTTGGGGTTATTACAGCTCACCCCCTGCCAGCCGATGCTCTTGTCATCGGCAAAGTCGAACGATAGCAGGTGGGTGTCCGGCGTTTCCTGATCGTCGTCGTAACGGTAACGTCCGCCGGCGGAAGTAACGCGTATGGGGTAATCCACGTCAAGCCCCCAACGCAACAGGTCCAAGGCGTGCACGCCGTTGTTTCCGGATTCGCCCGACCCCCAATGCCAATGCCAGTGCCAGTTGTAGTGGATGAGGTTGTCTTTGTACGGGCGGCGCGGCGCGGGTCCCTGCCAGAGCTCGTAGTCCAGATGGTCAGGCGGGTCCGTCTCTTGGCCGCGGCCAATCGAGCCGCGCGTGCTCGTGTACCAACTCAAGGCGTAGTACACATTGCCGATGTCGCCCGCGCGCACGCGCTCGATGCCTTCGACCACGCCGGGCCACGAGCGCCGTTGCACTCCCATTTGCACGGCCTTGTTGTAATGGCGCGCCGCTTCGACGAGCAACTCGCCTTCGTGCGGATTGTGGCAGCAGGGCTTTTCGAGATACACGTGTTTGCCCGCCTTCAGCGCCATAATCGCGGCGGGGGCGTGCCAATGCACGGGCATCGCCATGACGACGGCGTCCACGTCAGGGTTGTCAAAAACCCGGCGCAGATCCTGCAAGGCCTCGGGCGCAGTCCCTGTGTGCTCTTCGATAGCGCTGGCGCAGTTGTTGGCGCGGTTCATGTCCGGGTCGCAGACATGCGTCACCACGCAGTTTTCCTGCTCGGCGAAGGTCTGCGCCAATCGCGCGCCGCGTGACAGACCCAACACGGCCACGTTAATACGGTTGTTCGGCGATTCCGCCGCGGCGCGCCCGGCCATCCCAAGACCCGCCACAGCGGCCCCACTGGCAATGGCGCCTCCCAGAAACTGCCGCCGGTTGATCGGCTTGTTCATTTCCTGTCCTCCTCCAAATCTCTCTCATCCCGTTCCCAATTGTCGACAAGCTCACGGACACACTCCACAATCTCGCCGGCATCCATTATAGGCATTCTAAAGCTCGTCAGTCCGGGTGGAAGTGCGCCAGCTACAGGGTGTTCTCTTTATGGTCACGTGCGCGTTGTGCGGCTTACTTCCTTCTTCCACCACCAGTGCAACCACGTGATTCGTTAGCCGCCGCCCTACCTCATGCCCAGCCAATACAAGGCATATTGCGTCAGATGCAGTGACAGTGTCAAAAAGGCGGAGGCCGCCGTTGCCCGGCAAAAGCTGCCGCACAGAGGCAGGAATAACCCGCTAGTTCGGCGGCCGGCGGCGGCGGTTGTTGACGTGAAACGCTTCAATCTCAACAAGTTACGCACCGTGCCGCGCCGATGGCACAAGGGTTGCACACGTCCGGTGGGAAATTAACGGAAAGGAGGGACACCGTGACGCCGTATGCGGGTGTGGACGTGACGCGCTTGTTGCATCAGGGGATGCGGGTCGCTGAGAAGAATCAGCGGTTCATCGCCAACAATATCGCCAACGTCGAAACGCCCAGATTCAACCCTGTCCGGCTGGATTTTCAGGCCAGCTTGCGGGCGGCCGTCGAGGGACGGGACCGTGTCGATCTCCGCACGACACAGGCCCGCCACATCGAGGCGTCCCGCGTGCGGCCGGGCTTCGAACGCTTTACACCCGGTTCGCGCAACGACTACAATAAAGTGGACTTGGACGAGGAAATGGCGGCTTTGTCGGAAAACACCAGCCGCTACACGACGTGGGCCAGGTTGTTGAACAAGCGGTTTAGCAGCGTGCAGCGCATGCTGAACGACTTGCGCTAGGGGATACGTTAAGCATGAAGATAGGTCGCGTGGATCTGTCGCCCCGCGAGATTGCGCTCACGGGGATGCAATCGCAACGCACCCGGATGAACGTGGTGGCGAACAACATCGCCAACGCGTTTACCACTCGCATGCCCGACGGCCAACCCTTCCGGCGCCAAGTGCCCATTTTCCGTGGCGAGCAGGTCTTGCCCCGGGGGGATACAAGCCGGTTTGGGGTGCGCGTGCCGCGCATCGAGGCGGATCACCACTCCCCGCTGCGCACCGTCTACGAGCCGGGTCATCCGGACGCGAATGAGGACGGATATGTGACCTACCCCAACGTCGATTTGGCGGTCGAGATGGTGAACCTGCTGGCCGCGCAACGCGCTTATGAAGCGAACATCGCCGTCGTGCAGTCCGGCGGCCAAATGCATGAACGGGCTCTGGATATCCTCCGGACCTAAGGACAGGGACGACCCAAAAGCATGGGACCTAGCTCATGACGGACCCGTTGAACATTTCGGAAATGCGCCCGGAGCGGGCCAGCCAAGCAGACCCGCGCCTGTTGCGCCAGGCGCCGGCGCCGGGCACGGCCGACGAGAAGTCGTTCAAGGATGTCTTGACCGAATCCATCGGCGAAGTGCAGCGGCTGCAGGACGAGGCCGACACGACCATTCGGAAGGTTGTCGCCGGTGAGATCAAGGATGTCACCGACGCTATTGTCGCCGTGGAAAAGGCCGACGTGGCTTTTCAGACGATGATGGTGGTGCGCAACAAGATGGTCCAGGCGTACGAAGAAGTCATGCGGATGCAGATCTGAGCGTGAACCCATCCTTTTTGAGCGGTAGATGACGAACCTACCGCAAACAAGTAATTTACATACGATAAATACTTGACTAATGGGCGTCGAGCGGTTATGCTAAAGCCACGGTTCGAATGGCGGCGGCATGTGTGTGCTTCCTATGATGGGCGGGGTTAGCCAAGCGGGCGCCCGCTCCATTGCGCGGAGAAGAGAATTGAATAACACATGAGCCCCCCTTTGGCGCCCGGCAGCGCGGCCAATTAGGAGACGGGCTTGCCTTAGGGTAGCCCCACCAGACGAACCTGCCAAATAAGGTGTGGCCGCCAGCGCGGCGGCGCTATTGGCCGTAAGAACCGCATATACGTCGTGGGGGATGGCCTCGTGGAATTTTTGCGCCAACTCGCCGAAGGTATCGTCCAGGCTTGGCAACGGCTCTCGCTAAGCGCGCGGATCAATCTGGCGCTGGCGGGCGCCGGCACGATCATAGTTATCGTCATCGTCGTCGTCTACGCCAGCCGAGCGCAATACGTCGAATTGTATTCCAATCTGGGCGCGGAAGATTCCGCCGAGATCCAGTCCGCCTTGCGGGAGGAAGGGGTTTCGTACCGCCTGTACGACGGTGGAGCGACCATCCACGTGCCCGTTCAACACCGCTCCCGCATGCGCGTCGCCCTCATGGAGCGCCAACTGCCACGCGCGCATGGCGTGGCGCCGGGTTTCGAGGTGTTCGACCAACAAGAATTGCTTGCGAGCCGCTACCTGCAAGACGTTAACTATATGCGGGCGATTCAGGGGGAATTACAGCGCCACCTCAACGAATTCGATTTTGTGCGCCGGTCTTCCGTGTTTATCCGGGAAGCGCGCGAAGAGCTCTTCGTCAGCGCGCAACAACCATCCGAAGCCGCGGTAACCGTTGATCTGACCCGGCCGGTGACCCCGCGCGAGGTGCGGGCGCTCGTGGGCACCATCGCTAACTACGGCGGCGCGCATCTCAATCATAAGAATATCAGCCTGACGAGCACCGACGGCGAGCTTCTCCACGAACCTGCGCGGGATGAATTCGCCGCGCTCGCCACGTCGCAGCTCGAATTCATCACCGCTCTCGAATCGCAGCGGGAGCAAAAGGCCCGCCGGGCGTTGGAAGAGATGGGCGTGCGCGCCATCGTGCGGGTGAGCGCCGACGTGAACTTCAGCCGGGAGCGGGAAACCGAGGAGATCGTGGAAGAAGGCGCGCCCCTCAGCTCGATGCTCTCCTCGACCACGTTAACGACCAGGCAAAGCCTTCCGGAGGGTCCGCCGGGGGCCATGGCCAATCTGCCTGACGGCATTACGGATGCGGGCGGCACGGAGACCGAAGAGACGACTGAAGAGACTCTTGAGAACTTTCAGCCGAGTACTCGGCGGCGCGAGACAACCACGGAACCGGGCACAATCCAAGGATACAGGGTCAGCGCGTTCATCGAAGGCTCCTACGAGCCGGTGCTTGATGAGGCAGGCGAACCGACGGGCGAACAAGCTTATGTTCCTCTTGATGACGACGAGATTGACCGGTATCAGCAGTTCATCGCAGCCGCGGTGGGCGTGGGGGTGACGCCAGACGATATCACGGTGTATGATCACCCCTTCGAAATTGATGCGCTTGCCGAGGCGCGGGCCGCCATGGTGGATGCCGAGGCGGCGGAGTTTCGTGAGATGGCGTTGGTATATGGCATGAACGCCGCAGCCCTTGTCCTTGTTATTGTCGGATTCTTTTTGATACGCCGGCTGCTGCGCCGCGCCACGCTGCCGCAACCTGAAGGCGAGCCGCAACCGTCCAAGGAGCCGGCCGCCTCGCCGGCAGACCGGAAGCAACAACAGATCGCCGCCGAAGTCGAAAAGGCCTCGCAAGAGAATCCGGAGGCGGTCGCCGCCCTATTGCGCACCTGGATAACGGAATCCGAGGAGTAATTTGTATTGGCTAGCCCCGTAGATTCCGATTCGCTTGATGGCCGGAAGAAAGCGGCAATCTTGCTGGCCTGTTTAGGGCCGCATGCGGCCAGCCGCGTGCTCTCGTCGATGCGGGAAGAAGAAATCGATCAGCTCACTATTGACCTTTCCACCTTGGGCTCGATCGACGCGGATGTGCGCGAGCAGGTGTTGGACGAGTTCTACAACATGATGCTGGCCAACCGTTATGTGACGCAGGGAGGCTTGGACTTCGCCCGCGGGCTTTTGGAGCAAGCCCTCGGGCCAGATAAAGCCCTCGAGGTCTTGACGCGGCTGCAAAACAGTTTGCAGGAAATCCCCTTCGAGTTCTTGAAGAAGGCGGACCCCGGCCAGATCTGCACCTTTATCCAAGATGAGCATCCCCAGACGATAGCCCTCATTCTAGCGCACCTCGAGCCACAGGTTTCAGCAATAGTCTTGTCTGCGCTTCCGCAGGACATCCGCGGCGATGTCGTAATTCGTATTGCAACGATGGACCGCAC
>PUMX01000532.1 GCA_003552485.1 Candidatus Hydrogenedentota bacterium | reverse complement strand
GGGCGAATGGCGTGAGTAGCTACGGGAAGCGCGCGAAACTGTTTGCATCCACACAATGTCAATGGTCAACTGGGCGGGGGAACGTAAGGAGCGCTGGGACATGTTGCGAGACACCATTACACGGCGACGTTTTCTCAAGGCGGGCGTTGGCGCTGCGGCCACGCTGCCGATAATGCGCGCGGCGACGAGCGCGGCGGCATCAAATGAGAGACCAAACATCCTTTGGCTGACCTGCGAAGACATTGGCCCGCATTTGGGCTGCTACGGCGATGAATACGCGGACTCGCCCAACATAGACGCCCTGGCCGTAATCAGCCTGCGCTATGACATGGCGTGGTCCAACGCTCCCGTGTGCGCGCCCGCGCGGACGACGATCATTTCCGGGGCCTACGCAACCAGCGTGGGAGGCCAGCACATGCGTAGCATGGCCGAGATTCCCGAGTTCATGCAGATGTATCCGCAATTCCTCCGAGAAGCTGGCTATTACTGCACCAACAATCGTAAGGAAGATTACAATCTCCGGCCTCATGGCGACGTGTGGGATGAGTCTTCGGGTGAGGCCCATTGGCGTAACCGCGCGGAGGGTCAGCCGTTCTTCGCCATCTTCAATTTCACCGAGAGCCATGAAGGCCGCATACGCTCGCGTCCGCACGAATTGCGCCGGGACAAAGACGAAGCCCCTGTTCCGCCGTATCATCCGGACACGCCGGAGACGCGCCACGATTGGGCGCAATACTACGACACCATTGAGGATATGGATGAACGGGTAGGCGAGCGGCTGGCGGAAATTGAGGAAGCGGGGCTGATGGATGACACCATCATCTTCTTCTACAGCGATCACGGTTCCGGCATGCCGCGGCACAAGCGCTGGCCCTATAACTCGGGACTCCACGTGCCGCTGATTGTATACGTGCCCGAGAAATACCGGCATCTCGCTCCCGCGGATTACCAGCCGGGCGCAACCTCAGACCGGTTGACTTCGTTCGTTGATCTCGCGCCGACGTTGCTCAGCCTGGCGGGCGTGCAGCCGCCGGATTGGATGCAGGGCCGCGCGTACATGGGTGAGTACGAGGATGATCCGCAGCAATATCTCTACGGTTTCCGTGGGCGCATGGATGAGCGGATCGACATGGTGCGGTCAGTTTGCGACGGACGCTACGTTTACATTCGCAATTACATGCCGCACCTCATTTACGGCCAACACCTTAACTACATGTGGCAGACGCCGACGACGGAAGTGTGGGAAGCGCTATACAAGGCCGGCGAACTCGAACCACCCCAGACGTACTTCTGGGAGCCCAAGCCTCCCGAGGAACTCTATGATCTCGAGAATGACCCGCACGAAGTCGACAATCTCGCGGATTCCGAAGCGCACGCGGAAAAACTAAATGAACTGCGCGAGGCGTTGCGCGGCCACGTGCTCGACGTGTGCGACGCGGGATTCCTGCCCGAGGCCGAGATGCATCGGCGCGCGGGCGATACGTCAATCTATGAGATGGCGCATGATCCGGAGCGCTATCCGCTCGAGCGTATCCACGCCATGGCGGAGAAAGCCGCCAACCGCGACGAAGCGGCCGTCCCTGAGCTGGTGGAAGCCTTCGGCGATGAGGATCCCGCTATTCGTTACTGGGCGATGATGGGCGTTCTTGTCCGGGGCGAAGCCGGTTTTGAGGCGGCGGCGGAAACAGCCCGCGAAGCGCTGAACGACGAGAACCCGAGCGTGCGTATCGTGGCCGCGCAAGTGCTGGGCGAACACGGCGATGACGCGGATCTGGATAGCGCGTTGGATACGCTGGCTGAGCTTGCGCCGCCCGACAGGAACGGCGCGTATGTCGCCATCGCCGCCGTCAACGCGATCGATGGGCTCGGAGAGAAGGCGGACCGTCTCGAAGATTTGTTGGCCGAGATGCCGGTGGAAGATCCCAATGCGCCCAGCCGCGCCAATGACTATGTTCATCGGCTCACGCCGTCGGAGTAGCGCTTCTTTGTTCTAGCGTCCGAGGCGGCGCGCGAGTTCTTACGGGGAGGTTGCGTCCGGGGGAGTTAGGATGCCAGGGCGCTCGCCGGTGTATCCCGCCGGCGAGCGCCCAGAGGGGTTAGCTTTCGTCGATCACGCTCGCGCCCATCAGGCGCGCGAGGTGTTCGACGTCGCGGGTGTGGTCGCCGTAGAAAATAACGCGGTGCAGCATGGTCATCATGCCATGTTCGGGGCGCAGCACGCCGCCGCCCCAGTTTATGGCCATGCGTTCGGCGTCCTTGACCTTGGTGCGCGCCTGGGTGCGGCACGCGATGGTTGACTTCTCGGGCACTTCGTCAATGACGCCGGTGGACACGAGGAACGTATCGAGGTTGACGAATTTGGTGCGGGTGATGTCTTGACCGGGCCGATACAAGATTTCGGGCACGGCGCCGTCGCCGCCAACTTCGGAGTGCCCGCGCAAGATATAGGGCGCGGCTTCCTTGTCAACTCCGTCCATTTTGCGTGGTCCCGTGCAGTGCGCGATCCACAAGGCGTTGTTGGCGGTGTCGAAGTAGTTATTGCCCTGGAATCCCGGCAGACCAAAGGCATACTGGAAGAACAGCATGGTCCACAAGGAGTCCATGTCGCCTTCGCAGGCCGCGGGGATGCCGCGGTCTCGAAGTTGGGTGAAGGCGAGGCAAGGAAAGCCGCGTTCGAGCCAGCCCAGGCATCCGCCGACGGCGACGGCGTCGGCCTGTTCTTCCTCGATGAGCTTGTCAAACGCCAGGCACATGCGGGACGCCATGACGACGTCGTGGCGGTCAGGTTCGACCACGCGATCGGCTTCGTTAATCCAGCGGTCGGTCTCGGCCTCGACAGCGTCGGCGTCAAGGCCGTCGATGATCTGTTCGATGCGCTCGTACTCGACGGTCACGAGGTCCGCGCCCAGTTTTTCCTTGACGAGTTCGGGATCACAGCTATCCGGCGTGCCTTGCGCATTCGGAAACAGCAGCACGCGGCTTTGTTTCACGAGAGGCGGCGTGCGCAGCAACCGGGCGGCGCGCTCGATTTCGTTGCGGTCACTACTTGAGAAGAGGGTCACAGGATGGCCATCGTCGTGCCAGCGCAGCGGATACATCCAATCATGGCCGCTGCCGGGTACCGAGTAAACGGCCGCGGGCCGGTTGGCTTCAAGGACGGGTTCCATGGCCTGAATCAGCCAGCCGATGCCGCTGGACACGGCAAGAACGGGCGCATCCGTTCCGGCTTCTTCCATCAGCGCGGCGGTCTCGTCGGCGTTGCGCACGTGGCGGTCGACGAATTCGACGTTGCCGAGTTTATTCTCGACTTCCCGAAACTTGGCTCGGATAGCGGCGAAATCTTCCTCGCAGATATCCCAACCACGGTCGGGCGGGCCGGGATTGCCGAGCATCGTGCAGATGCGCACCTTGCCGCGGGCGGCTTTGGGCTCAGGCGGCGTGGCGCCGCTCGCGAGTGAAGGTGTAATCATTCCCGCGGCGGTGAGCGCCCCTGCGGTCGCCATGAACTGGCGGCGGCTCATGGAGTTAAAGCAACAAGACTCGCACATAATAGATGCCTCCTGTATGTATTGGGCTGGCGCGCCTTTGCCGATGCAGCGCCGGTTCCATAGTTCTCGGCCGTGGGTTAGGCATTAGACTGCTAGCGAAGTATGTGCTTATGGGGTACAGCCTGTCAATGAGCGTTGATCTCGCTCAAACTGAGTGCAGTGGGATTCTGCCGGGGGCGAAGCGACGGCTCCGATCCATTGCCGCATTTCGCGGAGGTGAACGGAGGAAGTCCTTATACGGCAAGCCCGTTGCCGGGAGCAACATGCTTTGTTCAGGGTCTCGCATGGACCGGATGCTCCTAGAAGCGTTATACTCCGGCGGCGTTTATTGGCTAGCAGACATGAGGGGCTAGCGTTTCGACGGATTAGAGAGGAAGGAGTGCTGGAGTGGTTGTTGGAGTAGTCAAGGAAACCAAACCCGGCGAAAAGCGTGTCGCGCTGTTGCCCACGGGCGTGGCTGCATACGTGAACCATGGTCATCAAGTGTTGGCCGAACATGGCGCCGGCGATGGAAGCGGCGTGCCGGATGCGGCGTATCGCGAGGCAGGCGCCACAGTGGTGCGCGACGCCAAACGCGTATGGAGCGAGGCCGATCTTGTCCTGAAAGTCAAGGAGCCCGTCGAATCCGAGTGGTCCCTCATGCGCGAAGGTCAGATTGTGTTCACCTACCTGCACTTGGCGTCGAGTGAGAAGCTCACGCGAGCGCTCATGCAGCGTAAGGTGACGGCCGTGGGCTATGAGACGGTTCAACTTAATGATGGCTCGTTGCCGTTGCTCGCGCCGATGAGCGAGGTCGCGGGCCGTATTGCGATACAAAAGGCGGCGTATTGCCTGGAATCGAAGTCAAAGGGGCGAGGCATATTGCTTGGCGGAATGACCGGCGTCAAACCGGCCCATGTGGCGGTGGTCGGCGGCGGCGTTGTCGGTTCGAACGCGGCGCGCTTGGCCGTGGGCGCGGGCGCGCGGGTTACCGTCCTTGACATTGACCCGGCGAGGCTCCTTTATCTGCATGACATCATGGGTTCACAGGTGTCTACGCTCTTGTCCAGCCCAGCGGCGGTGGCCGAGGAGGTCGCGCAGGCTGACGCGGTTATCGGAGCGGTGCTGGTGCCCGGCGCCCGCTCACCCGTCGTGATTACGCGGGAAATGGTGAAGAATATGCCGGACGGCGCCGTAATCGTGGATACGGCGATCGATCAAGGCGGTTGCTGCGAAACGTCCCGGCCCACGACGCACGAGGACCCCGTCTACCATGTACACGGGGTTGTACATTATTGCGTAACCAACATGCCAGCGGCGGTGCCGCGCACGGCTTCCTACGGTTTGGCTGGCGTAACGCTGAGATACGGCCTGGCGATTGCCGATCAGGGCATCGAGGCGGCCGCGGCGGTCGACCCCCCATTGAAGCGTGGGGTTAACATCTACGGGGGCCATGTGGTGCACCCTGCCGTTGCGGAAACATTTAAACTGCATTGTTATGAATGGTGAAACGCCTGATACCGGCGTTCGTCAGCATTTGCGTTTTCTCGCGGGGCAGCTAACGCACCGTGGCGCGAACACCGAGAATGAACGGCGCGCGGCGGAGTATATTCGCAAGCATTTTCAGGAGAACAACCCGTACGTGGCGGTCGAGGAGTTCAACAGCATTGACTCCTACCAGTTGCTGTTCGCTTCCTACTTCGCGGAGTTCTTCTTTGTGGCGCTCCTGGCGCTTTGGCTGCCGGCCGTCGCCTTCGTGTATGGAATGCTGGTTTTTGTTACGTACATGGCCGAATCCACGGGATACCGCATATTCAGCCGGTTTCTTCCAGAATACAGTAGTCAAAACGTGGTGTCTCATCACTTGGCGGAGAATCCGCGGCGTCATGTTGTTGTTATGGCGCACTACGATTCACCCAAGGACACGGCCCTTGTTCAGCCTGACGCAACGCGCTGGCTGCGCCCCGCCGCCATCACAATGGTGGTATGCATGACGACGATCGTGTTGTCGACTCTCACGCAGGCGCTGGGCACGTTCGAGGATTTGACTGTACGCGCGGATCTCATTGCGTGCTGGGGGGCTGTGGGTATTCTAACGACTGCGGCGGGTTGGCTGGGATTGTCCGAACTGTCCGCCGATTATTTGCCGGGAGCGAATAACAACGCCTCGGGTGTTGCGTCGGTTATGGAACTGAATGAACGGTTGTCGAACCGCCCCCTCGAACAATGCGATGTGTGGATCGTCGCCACGGGCAGCAAGGAGGGTTGGCTCAACGGCGCGCGGCGTTTCGTAGCTCAACACGACTTCGATTTGGCGGATACGTGGTTCATTAATGTCGAGCAGATCGGCATAGGCCGGTTACATTGTGTGACGGGCGAAGGCGTGTTACACACGTTCCACGCTGACCAGGAGTTGGTCGAGTTGCTTTCTGAGGCGGGAGGCGGGTTGCCGCAACACGTTCACCGCGGCGCGCCAACCGATGCGCTGATTCCCTTGGCGCGCGGTTATCGCTGCGCCGGGCTCATGGGTGCGCCGGATAAGATCGACGAAGCGCCGCCCGACACGTTGGCGCACATCGACTACGACGCCGTGGAAGGAGCGGTGGATGTGCTTGAGACGGCCCTGCGCCGGCTCGATGATGCGTTCGATGAGCAGAGTGTAGCGTGAGGCGCAACTATCCCTGGGATTGACGCCTCGCTGATGACATATAGAGAAGTGGATGTTCCCGTGTGAGTGCGGGGCGAGCGAAGGAGAGACGAACACATGGAGCTGAACCCCCAGATCTTTCGAGAGTACGACATCCGCGGCATCGCGGGAAAAGACCTCGACGAGCCGATCATGGAAACGTTGGGCAAGGCGATCGCCGCCTTTATGCGCGGCAAAAAGAGGTACAATTGCGTCGTTGTCGGCCGCGACGGCCGCTTTACCTCGAAACCGTATGCAAACGCCGTCATTGATGGGTTGAATGCGTGTGGCCTAAACGTGATCGATATCGGCGAGGTTCCCACACCGGTTCTTTATTTTGGCTTGTTCACGCTGGAAGTCGACGGCGGCGTGATGATCACCGCCAGCCACAATCCTCAGGACTACAACGGTATGAAAGTCGCCGTAGGCCAATCGACGATTCATGGGGAAGACATCCAGAAGCTTCGCGCGCTTGCTGAGAAGGGCGAGTTTCCCAAGGCCCGGGGCAGTGTGACGATTACGCGCATGGACCTTGTGCCGAAGTATCAACAACGCATCTTGCGCGGGGTGAAACTGAAGCGGAAGCTGAAGGTGGTGGTAGACGGCGGCAATGGCGCTGGCGGTCCCGTGGCTGTGCCGTTATACGAGCGGATGGGCTGTGAAGTTATTCCTCTCTATTGCGACGTGGATCCGCGGTTTCCCAATCATCACCCCGATCCGACCGTACCCGAGAACCTCAAGGACCTCATTAAGACCGTAAAGAAGACCGGCGCCGATTGTGGTATCGCTTTCGATGGCGATGTGGATCGGATCGGCGTGGTCGATGAACAAGGCAACATCATCTGGGGCGACCGGCTGTTGCTCTTGTTTGCTCGTTCGATTCTGCAAGACAAACCGGGCGCCACAGTGATTGGCGAAGTGAAATGCAGCCGCATGCTCTTTGAAGATGTCGAGAAGAACGGGGGACGGCCCATTATGGGCAAGACCGGTCACTCGCTGATCAAGGCCGCGATGAAGGAACACAAGGCGCAGGTGGCCGGCGAAATGAGTGGCCACATCTTCTTCCAGCATCGCTGGTATGGCTTCGATGATGCTATCTACGCCGGAGCGCGGCTGCTTGAGTTGCTT
>PUMX01000134.1 GCA_003552485.1 Candidatus Hydrogenedentota bacterium | reverse complement strand
CATGGGATCGCTGCTGACGGCTCCCGTTTTCGACGTCGAGCCAAATTGCGCCATCATTCTCTCTCGTTCCTTGGGACCGCCCGCTTCGTAGAGCTCCAGTTGATTACCCAAGCGCGAGAATGAACCTTTTTCGCCGTAGACGTACACTCGGGCGTCATGGCCGGGTTGCGCGCACGTAGTCGTGAACAGAGTCCCCAAAGCCCCATTGGCGAAGCGGAGGATGGCCACGGTCTGGTCTTCGGCCTCGATGTCGTGAGCATACACGCCACAGAATCCGGCGACCTCTTCGACGGGACCCGCCAGCCATTGCAGCAAATCCACCGTGTGGATGCCTTGATTCATTAGACTGCCACCGCCGTCAAGCTCCCACGTGCCCTTCCATGCGCCGTGAGGCCCCTCGTAGTAAGCCTGTGAGCGGTACCACGGAAGCCAGCCATGCACTCCGATTAGCCTGCCTAGGCGGCCTTTGTCGATGGATTTCTTCAGCGCGATGTTCACCGGCTCCATACGCCCCTGGAAGACGCAAGCGGCCATGACCCCGGCTTTTCTGACGGCGGAGCGTAACCGTTCAATGCGGGCTGGGGTAATGTCCACCGGTTTCTCGACGAGGATGTGCTTGCCTGCCTTGGCGGCTTCGATGCCGAATTCCGCGTGCCTGCCGCTTTCCACGGCAATGCTGATGCAATCAATCGAGGGATCGGCGAGCAAGTCTTTCCACTTGCCATATGTGCGACAACCGTAGCTCTGCTCGGCCTCAGCCAAACGTTCAGGGTCTAGGTCGCATACGGCGGCGAGCTTGGCGCCTCTTGCCTCCTCGATAGCGGCGCAATGGCGCATGCCAATTCCCAGTCCTACTACCGCAAACTGATACGTCTTAGGCATGGTGACGTTTCTCCTTCCGTTCGTCGCTTTCCATGTAGCTGCGAGAAATCGCGCCGCAGACGATTGAATGATGTGCTCGCGCCGCACACAGTGCGCAGACAACCGAACGCATGCCCGCTCACCCGAGCGGCGCCCTGATGCCATGCGTAGAGATGGTTAGCCACACAGCGGAAACCGTTGATATGCGGCTGACTGCGGGCGTGCCGTTCACGCGGCGGCCGTTGTACGAGTTTAGAAAGTGAATCGAGTTCCCGGAAAATCGACGAGATTTACTTCCAGCCGCACATCCCAACCCCTTTCGCGGTCCCGGAAGTTAACGCCAACCTCCCAACAATGGAAATCGCGGCGCAACGCGTATTCCTGGCGCGTTAGCGTGTTACGTTCAAAATCGTACCGGTGTTCGAAGTCGAAGGTCCATTTATCGCCGAGTTTGTGGCCGAGTCCGTAGAGGATTTCCCGGTTGAACACTCGGTTCTGCGTCTTGGTGTACGCCACGCCGGCGCGGGCGTAAAAATCCCCGCCGAGCGGCCGGTCATCGTAGTAGAGATAACTCATCCAGCGGCGATAGCTTCCATACTGGGCGTTGAAACGGAACGCCTGCTCCCGGTCGAAGGGCTGGCCCACGATGGTCTCGTAGAGTTCGAGGAACGTGCGTTGTGGGATAAAGGGTTCGTCAAGGTCCATTTCGTCGCTAATGCTATGGTATTCGATGGCGGTCAGCATTCCCCACCAAGGCCGGGGGCGTATGTCCAACTCGGCTTCATAGTCCGTCGAGCGCCGCAATTCGTTCCAGATGTCGTCCCCATGAAAGAGCGAAAGCCGCCCTACCTGCCAGATCTCGCCGGTTTCCGCGTCTTGCCCCAGCACGACGTTATCGAGCTTGCCCTCGATACGGCTGCGGCCGTACACGTTGTCGTAGAAATCGAAGCGGGGAGCGCGGTCCACGCTTACCGTGGGGCGGGGCCGGTACGAGTAGGTCAGCGAAGGCTGCACGATGTGACGAAACTGAGAGAAACCCAGCGCTCCGGGGAAAGCGCGTTGAAAGCGGCTCTGGGCCGTGGCGCCCATCAGCGCGGAAAAGCGGGCGGCGTCCCGATCGCCTCGAAACTCCTTCGAGTAATAGGCGGCCTCGAGTTCGATAAACGGAGTAAGTTTGAACGCCTTATGCACGTCGAAATCGCCGGTCAAGCGCCCCACGTTGACAAGCCGGAAGGCATCGTCGCGCGCGGGCCGGCGTTCGTTGTAACCGACTATCACGTCATAAGTCACATAAGCGATTTCGTTCAATCGCCGTTCCAAAAGATGAAATGTGCCTTCGGGCATCCGTTGGGTTTCCGCAATGAACCCGTGGGGCGCGCGGCGTAATGTGGCCGTGGCGATGAAGTCGGGGTGGGTGTGCGTGATGTTGGCGTAGGTGCGCGGCTCGCTGCGATTCCGAAATTCCTCGTAGAAAAAGTCCTTGAAGAAGTCCCGGTCCGACCATTGCTCGGAGTGAAGCAGCAACACCGTATCTTCGCCTATCTCCTGCCGGTGTGTCGCGTCGTAGTACCAACGGTCTTGGGTGGTGTATAGGCTGTGGAACTCGCCCTCGCTTCGTTGGAGGAGCGGCGTGGGCGTGTCCATAAAGTCGTATTCGCCTTCGACGCCGAAGCCAACGCCTTCCTTGGCGGTGGGGAAGAGGCGATAGCCCAAATCGATGTTCGGCGCGACGGGGTAGCGTTGGGCGATATTGGCGTAGTAACCGATGGTTGCCGCGCGGCCGCTGCTGAAGTCAATATTCAGGTGCGCCGCTTCCCCGTAGTGGTGACGCCAACGCGGCCAGACGATCGGAGGACTTATTCCCAGCACCTCCAGCCGTCCACCTGTGCCCTCGATGTGTTCGTCTTCTTGCAGCGTGACCTCGCTGAGGCGGATTCGGTAATGCGGCGGATCTTGGTTACAGGTCGTGATCCAAAGGTCTTCGCCCTCCGCTTCGGCCGGGCCGAGCACGCGAAACTTCGATGCGCCGAAATAGAAGACTTCCGCGCGTCCGCGCACCTCTTCCGCTTCGCCGGTTTGCTGGTCGAGGTCGTAAGTGAGCTGTTCCGCGTGCAATTCACGGCCGGGTTCGTAGATATGCACATCCGAGAGTGTGAGACGGCCGCGTTGCAGGCGGTCCGGCGCTTCGTCTTCGACATCATCCGGCGTTTCCGCGGGCAGCGTGTATTCGAAGTCCTCGGCCCATAATTCGAATCGGTCTTGTAGAAAGGAAACATTCCTTTGCGCGCGCCACTCTCCGGCCAAGTCACTGTAGTAAAGCGTGTCTGCGCTGAATACGCTATCGTCGAGTTCAAACTGCACATCGCCTTCGGCCTCGAACTCCAGGGGCTCGAGCCGGATATCCAGATGGGCGGCGTCCAGCCTGTCAATCGGTTTGCTGAGGTCCGGCATGCGAAAGCCTTCTCGCCAAGGACCGACCGCCGCTGGCTCGCCGCGCAGTAGATCACTAATTGTAGGAGGACGCGGGCCAAGCGCGTCATAAGGACTTGGCCGGCGCCGGTCCAATGGAATCTCATCGTCAGTCAGATCGAGTGGCCAGTCCGGCGGTTCCGTGGGATCCCGCTCCGCCGGGTCAAGCCGACGTGGTTCTCTCGGCGGCTCGGGGGGGCGCGGGGATAGCGAGGGCAATCCTTCGCCTGAGCGTGTGCGGGCAAGTAACGGCGGCGACGTGGTATTTGCAGGCGTGGCGCTCGCCTCTGCGCACGTGCTGCATGACGACGCATGGTCGACAGACGTGTTTTCGGCCGCGTCCGCCGGCGCAGCGAACAACGCTATTGCAAACGTGCTAAAGAAGAGGATAAACCGAGACCGCAATCGTAACTCCTTAAGCGCCATCTTCAAAGCGTCGCCCCGAGCGCTTTCCCCATTAGCAAGCGTTTACCGCGCCGCCGATTGGTTTTCGTGGCCCGCGACAATACGCAAAGACGAATGATTTCTGGACGAACGCGCCGCTATTCGGGCGGCAGCAGAAACCAGAACGAGGGAACGCGGCCCCGGCGCCGAGGACGCGGACGATCCTCCGCCTCTTCGGTTTCGCGCGTACGCTCGGGTTCGGCCTCTTCCGCGGCGGCGTCACGCTCGCGTTCTTCTTCCGCGCGTTGGGCTTCTTGACGCTCGCGCTCCCGCTGTTCACGTTCACGCTGCGTTCTTTCATCAAGTTCCCGTTGTTCTTCATCGGAAGCGCCCGGCGGGGCGAGATCCTGCACAACAACGCCGCCGTCTTGGGCAAGCGCGAGCGTTCCGATAAGCAATAGCGCCAAACCGGCGATGCGCATGAGTCCTACCTCCCTTGCATGAGCTCCACAACTTCATCCAGCGTGTTGACGGCTTCAGCGCCTCCCATTCTTTGAACGGTCATGCCGCCCACCGCGTTGGCGAGACGGGCGCTCTTTTCGTGGTCCCATCCGTTGACATAACCATAGAGGAAACCGCCGCACGCAGCATCGCCCGCCCCGGTTGTATCCACAACGTCAACGTTATGCGCGGGCAGGTCAAACACGTCGCCGCCGCTGGTTTTCACGTACATCCCTTCATGGCCGCGCTTGATCATCGCGACTTCCGCGCCGAAGGACAGGTAGAAATCCGCAATGTCCGCATCGGTCTCCTTGCTGGTGTAATGCCGCGCTTCCTCGTAACTGGACATGATGATGTCCAGGTGGGGCAGCGCGGGTTCGATGTGCGCGCGCCATACGCCTTTGCTGTCAAAGCAAGTGTCCATCGAAGTCTTGACGCCGGCCGCCCGCACCCGTTCCATAATCCGGCCCATGGGCGCGCCCTCAAGGCCCGGGGTGATAGCGGGGCCGCCCCAGTGAAAGACCTTCGCCTGCTTGACGTAATCCATATCGATGTCGGCTTCCGAAACCGACGCGTTGGCGCCGACCTGGTGCAGAAAGGTCCTTTCCCCTTCGCTGTTGACGAGCACAACGGTCGCCGACGTATTCTCGTTTGAGTCTACTTGGAGCGCGTCGATGTTGACGCCATTACCGGCGAGCGCGCCCTTGATGTAATCGCCGAAACCATCCGTTCCTACCTTGCCGACGAAGCCCGCCGATCCGCCGAGGCGGCTGAATATGGATGCGGTTACCCCGGCAAGGCCGCCCAAGTGAATCTCGAGACTGGGCACCACCGCCAACGTGCCCCGTTCGGGAAACGTATCGACGGGTTTGACCATGACATCCGCGCACACCACGCCTATAGTTATGAGATCCAGCGCCATAAGGATGCTTATCCTTTCTAGAGTCTACCTTCCTCCGTGCCATAGCGGCCAAGACTCACGAACACGGCGTGGAGTATAGCACTGTTCGCGCCGCGAATTCATGAATCTCCGCCGAGTCTTTCTCAGAAGATGCTGTATGCAGCGGCGAGCACCGCGAGCAGCGCGGCGACTAGGATCAGGTGGAAGATATTGAACAAGATGAGCATGAGGATACCGCCGAAACAGCCTTCGGTCTCGTAGCGGTACAGAAGGAACACAATGGCCGCAAACACGCCAATGACCGGAATCATCGCGAGCGCGAACGCGACGAGCACGCTCACGCAAATATTGGTGATCTGCTCGACGATATCGCCCTGGGGTAGAAAACCCGTGAGCATGAGCGCAAGGAACAACGACACGCACAGAAGGCCATAGTCCAGCACCAGGTAGATTCCGGCCAGCAGCAACACGGCCGGGGTGATCTCATCGAACTGGAATGTGGCGATGCGCACCGCGTCTTCAATTACATTCGAGGACTCGTCCGCGGGGATCACGGTGGACTGGAGCCAACCCGCGAAGAAAATGAGCGCTGCAACGAAGGCGACGGCGGCGCTCACGGGAAGCCATACGGGCCAGTCCTCGTAGTCCAGCAAGCTGGTGTGTGGCGGGGTCGGCGGCGCGGAAGACGGCGACATGCTCGGCTGATGCACGTCATCCCATACGCTCATGAGGTCTACGTCGGCGGGACCGGCGAGGGCCAGGCGCGTCAAGAGGGCCTTCGCCCGCGGATCTTCGAATTCCGTGGACAGGCGCCTGGCTATGTCGTGGGCGTCGCTGTGACGGCCCAACTTTTCCAGGCACAGGGCTTTGGGATACAAGAGGTTCTTCGTGTTGGGATACTGACGGTCCAGGTTGGTGAGGAGTTCTAGGGCGTCGCCGTATTGGCCGGAAGCAAAGAGCTCTTCCGCTTGCTTGAACGCGCGCCGACTGTCGTTGCTGTCCATAGGGCGGCATCCTCCGTATCGTGCAGCAAGCCAGGCCAATCACTTATAGGACAATATACTCCTTGTAGCTTAACGCATCTAATCGCCCAATTCTTCCTCTACCGCGCCCAGGTGAACCACGGCTTCGCCTCGGTGAACCAGCGGATTGAGCGCGGCGCCCAGCACGACGCCATCGAAGGGCGCGGTCAACTTGATGGGTTGTGTGTCCCCCAACGCGTTGGACACAAAGCCCAAGTTGGCGCGTTTACGCACCCGATCCCCGGGGGCCACAGCTAGCCGCAACATGCCCTCGCGCCGGGCGCGCACCCACTGGCTCCTTCTCACAATGGCCGGCGCGCGTTTACCCCCAGGCCGCCCGCGCCGCATGCCTAAGGCGGAAAGTACGCGCAATACGCCCACGACGCCCGTGCGGATGGATTCTTCGTTAAACCGCAGCGCTTCGCCTGCTTCATACAGCAGCACGGTGTTGCCCCGCTCTGTGGCGGCTTCACGCAGAGACCCGTCACGGGTTGCGCTATGGACGATAGCCGGCGCGCCGAAGGCGCGGGCGCAACGCTCGGTCTCGGGATCGTCGAGATTGGCGCGGATCTGGGGCAGGTTCGTGCGGTGATGGGAGCCCGTGTGCAAGTCGATGCCGTATGAACACCGGGCTACGACCTCGCGCATGAACAAGTCGGCCAATTGGCTGGCGAGCGCGCCACGGGGCGATCCCGGGAAAGACCGATTCAGGTCGCGGCGATCCGGGAGGTAGCGATCCTGTTGGAGAAAGCCGAGCACGTTGACGATAGGCGTGGCGAGAATTGCGCCGCGCAGCTTTGCCGCATCGACTCGTTCCGCGACCCGCCGGATGATCTCGACGCCGTTCAGTTCGTCACCGTGAATAGCCGCGCTCAACCAAAGGCGAGGCCCATCGCGCCGCCCGTTGATGACGATGACGGGCACGTTGAGGATGGTCTGGGTGGGCAAGCGGCCGAAGGGCAGCTCGACGAGCTGGCTTTGTCCCGGCGCTACCGTGGCGTTCCCGATGGTTATATCACGGCTGGCCTCACGACTTGATGCGGTCACGGTTCTTACCCGGCTTCGCGTGTTTTTCGAGAAAGTGTATGATTGCTCCAGCTACGTCCACGTTGGTTGTGGTTTCAATTCCTTCGAGGCCGGGCGTGGAATTGACTTCTATGACGACCGGCCCGTGGTTCGAGCGCAGGATGTCCACGCCAGCGATGTTGAGCCCCATGGCCTTGGCCGCGCGCACGGCGGAACTGCGTTCCTCCGGCGTGAGGCGAAT
>PUMX01000484.1 GCA_003552485.1 Candidatus Hydrogenedentota bacterium | reverse complement strand
AAACCCAGCCGCCCAACCGAACTGCGTCCCTCGACGAACGCGGTCAGATCGTTGGGGAGCCGGACGACTTCGCGTGTCGTCGCCAAAACAAAGCCATGCCCCGGCACGACGAACTCCGCGCCCTTCACTTCCTCATAGTTGACGGGCTCAGACATGGAGAAGACGCCTTGCGCGGCCCGCGGCGACAGAAACGTGTCGCCCAGGCGCAGGTCTACAGACGCCGGTCCTATCTGCATTGCGTCCAACGGTTCGATGGACAAGCTTTTCGCGGCGATCCGTTCTCGAATGGCGCGATCCGTCAGAATCACAGAACCCCCTTCTCGCGGTGACGAATACACAAGGCGATCTATACGGCGCCGCCTCGTTTGTTTTGCGCCTATTCTAGACGCAGGACGGAGCAATCACAAGCTTGGATCGATGGGGCCTTTCTCTTGTTACACTTACCGATTCATGCGCCGGCAGGGATGTCTGGAGACGTGGCGGAGGAGAGGATGGTGCTCATAGGGGCGTCGTTTGGTGTAACATCCCGGTCAACCAGAGCGTGATATCGAAGACATATGCCTTAGAACGCAGGAGTAACACTTATGACGCTGGACACCCATGATGAGAAAGCACGGCTTGAACGGATTCGCGTTCAGGTTGAGAATAATTTCGCGGACAACGTGATGCCCTTCTGGGCAGAAAACACGGGGGACGCCGAGTATGGCGGGTTCTTGACGCGGCTTGACCGGCGCGGGCAGTGGTTGGATACGAGCGAAAAGGTCATGATCATGCAGGTCCGCATGATTGCGAGCTTGTCGCTTGCTCACCGGCACGGCCTGTCGGGCCGCGGCTACCTCGAATTAGCCGGGCAAGGCTTCGAGTTTCTCACAACCCATATGTGGGATGAAGGAAGCGGCGGCTTCCATTATTCCGTGACCCGTGAGGGCAAACCCAAGGAGAGCCGCAAGAACACGGACTTCCATGCATACGCCATCACGGGGCTCAGCGAGTATCATCTGGCTTCCGGCCGCAGGGAACCCTTGGAATGGGCGGAACGCGTGCTTTCTCTGTTGCTCGATAAAGCCGTGGATGATGGCCCCGGGTTCATCGAGGATTTCGACGGCGGCGATTGGGACGTGCTTAACGCCGACCAAATTAATGCGGCGGGCCAGCGCGGGGTAAAGACTATCGATATGCACACGAATATGCTCGAAGCCCTCGTCTATCTGGGCAAGGCCACCCGGAATCCTCAACATCTTGATGTGTTACAAGATTTGTTCTGGCTAATACGCGACCAGGGCATTCACCCGGAGCACGGCTGCACAATCAGCGCATTCGACGCCGATTTCACCCCCCGGCCGGGCAATGACGGCCGTTTCATAACCTCGTACGGCCTTAATGTCGAGCTGGCCTGGCTGCTGCTCGAAGCTGTGGACCTTTTGGGCGAGGATCGAGACGATCACCATGCGGTCATTGCTGGACTCGTTGATCACGCCCTGGAGTACGGTTTTGATCATGAACGTGGCGGCGTCGCCGCCTTCGGTCCCATGACGGGCCGCGTAGAGGGAGCCGGCGAGCTTGGGCCAGCGCGGCTTCACAAAGTGTGGTGGGAGCAGGCCGAACTGCTTATCGCGTTGACCGATATGTACCGTTGGACGGGTGAATCCCGGTATTTGACCGCATTCGAGAAGCTTTGGGGCTGGGTCTGGAAGCATCAGATCGACCACGACTATGGCGACTGGTACGAAGTCGTTGATCCCGAGACCGGCGAACCGTTGACGATGGACAAAGGCGGGGAGTTCAAGACGGCGTTCCACGTAAGCCGCGCGCTCGTGCGGGTATCGAACCGATTGGGGGAATTCTTGGAAGGTTAGCGCCGCCATCTGTACATACATCCAAAAGGTTCCGCCAAGGATGGGCATTCGAAACCTCGGACTCGAAGGGCTATGCGAGGAGAATCGCCAGGTCTTGAGTTCCGTAGCAATAGGCGGCGGCGAACCTGTCTTGTCCCCCTATTCCGGTTGTGCTAAGGTATGGCGCTTCTATTCGGCGCCTTTTCTCCACAACCACAGGGAGTAACGCAATGACAACGAGATATTTGCGTCTTGGGCTCATAATGATGAGCCTCATGCTGGCGGGAGCCGTAAGCGCCGCTGATGACCACCCCTATGAACGCCAGCCTCACGAACGCATGTGGGAGCCCGTTCCGGACGAAGTCTACCTGCAGGAGCAGGGGTTCCAGGTCGCGACAGACAGTCCGGTAACGTCGCTGGCGGTTCATAATGATCGGCTTTACGCCGTGGTCGACGGCGCTCTGTTGCGGCTTGAAGGCGAAAGCCTGGAGTTCCGGCCCGGCGCGCCCGAAGACATTGAATCGATTCACGCCCTTGACGGCGCGTTATGGGCGATCACCAGCAATGGCCTCTATCAGCATGCCGGCAATGGTTGGGAACTGGTCGATGACCGTGAGTTCGTCGATCTCTGCCTGCACGTGGGCAACGTTCACGCCGCCACGCGCATGGAGGTGTTCCGCTACGAGGACGGCGAATTCGTTTCGATTGAGCCGGAAGGCGGCTACCTTTCGACGAATACGACCTACCTGATGGAGGACTTTACCCAAGTGCTCCCAAGGCCGGTGACATTTGGGCCGATTTTCGCGTTGGAATCCTACAGCGCGACTCTCTACGGCTTGGGGCCCAATGGTCGCATCGTGTTGTTTGACGGTGAACACATCGCGCCTGACATCGCCGACTGGGGCGAGTTGCCGTCACCGAATGTGCGCGACATGCAGCGGCTCGGCAGCCAGCTGTACTTCACGACCGACCGCGGCGTTGCTGTGCTGCGCGGCATGGCGCTCACCACGCTGGACCGCGATATGCGGCTGCCCTATGAAGACACCACCGTAATGGCCACGGGCTTTGATAACGATCTCTGGATCGGCACGAAGACGGGGGCCATCCGGATGCTGGATCATTTCACCTACCATTATTTCGGGCCTGACCACTGGTTGCCGTCCAACAACGTGCACGCCATCGCTTCTGGGGACAATGTGGTGTACATCGGTACGGACGGTGGGCTGGGCGTCATCGAATACATCCCCTTCACCCTGCGTAAGAAGGTGGACTACTACGAGCGTCACATCGACGAGTGGGGCCACCGCCGCCTCGGCTTCATTCACAACTTGAGCTGGCGCGGTGATGACTTGGGCTGGCGCCGGTCCGTAAGTGATAACGACGGCGGCTACACCGCCCACTATCTTGGCGCCATGTCCTACAAATACGCCGTCACCGGGTGCGAGGAAGCGCGCGAACGGGCCGTGGATACCTTCAAGGCCTTGGCGTGGCTCGAAGAGATCACGCCGATGGACGGCTTCATCGCGCGCTCCATCTGGTCGAATGACGACGATGTCGGCTCGTTACCCCCTCACGGTTCCGGAGGCCTGCCCGCGCAATGGCACGAAACGCCTGACGGCCATTTCCACTGGAAAGGCGACACGTCGAGCGACGAGGTGAGCGCGCATTACTACGGCATGGTCGTGTTTCACGATCTCGCAGCCCGCGGCGCCGAAAAGGACCGCGCCGCCGAGCACCTCGAACGACTCACGCGCCACATTATCGAGAACGGTTGGGTGCTGCGCGACATCGACGGCACGCCGACGCGCTGGGGTCGTTGGGATCCCGAATACTTGCAGCGTCCATACGGCAACTACATTCAGGGCTTGAACGGCATGCAGGCGCAGATGTTTGCGTTGACTGCCTACGCGTTGACTGGCGACGAGTTCTTTAGAGATGGTTTCGAGCAGCTCATCGAATGGCGTTACCACCACCACACGGTGCAGCAGAAGCGAACGTTCCCGCCGCAGTACGACATCCCTTGGGATGATCGGTTGGCGTTTCTGACCTATTACCCTCTGCTTCGGTATACCGAGGACGCGAAGTTCCGCTCGATCTATATGCGCAGCATCGAGCGCAATTGGGAAATCCGGCGGCGCGAGTACACGCCATGGTACAACTTTGTTTACAGCATCGCTACGGGGAACGACGGCGATACGAAACGCGCTGTCGAGCATCTACGCGAGTGGCCGCTCGACCTCGAGAATCACCGCTACACCAACTCGCACCGTTACGATCTCGATCCGCTGCCGGATGAGCCAGCGTACGGCAAGGGCACGCGGGGCATGTCACCGCGTGAAACGCAGGCGAAACAAGGCTACCGGAGCGCCCTGCCCCGCGACGGCGGCGGAGGTGGAAGCATCACGCATCCAGCCGGGTTCGTCGAGGACTACTGGATGGGCCGCTACTACGGTTTCATCGCCGAACCGGAAGTGGATGATCCCGAGTTGGTCTCCGTCGAGCGCACAGGGGAGCAACGGGGCGCTCCGCCGTACGAAGGCGCGCCCCGTCATCCGATCTCGGGAGTGGACGACTGAGGCATGCGCAGCCATGTTTATCATAGATCCGTGCTCACGCTAGCCCGTCATGTCAGAGCCAGGGGCCGGCGCCTTGTGGTCGTTGACGGCGTGAGCGACGGAGGTCTGTGGTCGGTTTGGGGCTGGTGGCGGACGCGAAAACGGCGGTGTTAAAGAGTTAAGCGGCGGTCGGATTATCGGCCGCCGCCTTTGTAACGCGCTGAAAGATTCGTGATTCAGGGAGTATATGAGAGATGTCGACAGGCAGCAGTTCTTCTGTTGACTGGAATTGCAGTGGGCAAGAGCAGGACTGGTGGGACCCCGCCGAGGCCATGCCGCGCGCCGAACTGCGGCGGCTTCAATTGGAGCGGTTGCGAGGCACGGTGGAACAGGCCTCGAAAGTGCCTTTCTATCGCGAGCAGTTACGTACGGCAGGCGTCACAGCCGACCATATTCAATCGCTCGACGATATTCGGCGGCTGCCGTTTACCACCAAGGATGATCTGCGCAAGGGCTATCCGTTGGGGTTTCTCGCCATACCTCGCTCGGAGGTCGCCCGTTATCACGGTTCCTCGGGAACTACTGGGCAGCCGACGTTCGTCGCGTATTCCCGAGAAGACTTGAACACTTGGGCTAACCTGTGCGCGCGCTTTCTGTACGCAGGCGGGCTTCGCCCCGAGCATACCGTCCATGTAGCGTTTGGATACGGCCTCTTCACTGGCGGATTCGGGCTGCATTACGGCATCGAAGAGGTGGGCGCCGCGGTGATCCCGGCGGCGGCGGGCAACACACGCCGGCAGGCGCTCATCTTGCGCGACCTGCAGCCGGAGACGCTCGTCTGCACGCCGAGTTACGCGCTGAGCATTGCGGAGGTCTGTCAAGAGGAGGGCATTGATCCGCATAGCCTGCGGCTGCGCTATGGCCATTTTGGCGGCGAACCGTGGACGGTTAACATGCGCCATCAGATCGAGGCGAACCTCGGCATCGAAGCGTTTAACAACTACGGCCTCAGCGAGATTATCGGCCCCGGCGTGAGCGGGGAATGCAGCGAACACGAAGGGATGCACGTACAAGAGGACCACTTCATCGTCGAGTGCGTGGACCCCGATACGCTTGAGCCCATAGAGGACGGCTCGTATGGCGAACTGGTGTTTACCACGCTCACAAAAGAAGCCATGCCTATCATCCGCTACCGCACGCGGGATATCGCCGCCCTGGAGACCTGTCCATGTGCATGCGGACGCACGACCGTGCGCATGCATCGCGTTGTGGGCCGCACGGATGACATGCTGATTATCCGCGGCGTCAATGTGTACCCGTCTCAGGTGGAAGAAGCGCTATTGCGAGTCGAAGGGGCCGCGCCTCACTACCTCATCGAAATTCATCGCCCCGGGGCTTTGGATGAAGCGACGGTGAAAGTCGAAGTGTTGCCCCAAGTGTTCTCGGACCGGATGCGCGATCTGCAAGCGCTGCGCGACTCGCTGGAAATGGCTATCGAGGCCAACACCGGCGTGCGAATGCGCGTCGAGCTCGCGCCTGAGCACACGCTTGAGCGAACTGCTGGAAAATCGCAGCGCGTTCTAGATCATCGCAAGCTCCTGTAGCCTGCCGCGCGAGCGCGGTGCGGGGAGGAGTTATCGGAATGGGACTAGTCGATGTTTTTTCTAACCCTGCTTGTCATTGTCTACGTCTTCGTGATGGGCTATCTTGGGTATCGAGGATTCCGAGGCACCCGCACCGCCACGGACTACCTCGTCGCGGGCCGGGAGATTCATCCCGTGATCATGGCCCTTTCCTACGGGGCGGCCTTCATCAGCACCTCGGCGGTAGTCGGGTTTGGCGGGGTTGCCGCAGTATACGGATTAGGCATTCTTTGGTTGAGCGCGCTCAACATCATCATTGGCATTTTCGTCGCCTTTGTCTTTCTCGGCAGCCGCACCCGGTTCATCGGCCACCGGCTCGGCGCGCACACCTTCCCCGAACTGCTGGGTAAACGATATCAGTCGTCCGTCATTCAAGGCCTGACCGCCATTCTTATCCTGCTCTTCATGCCGCTGTACTCCGGGGTGGTGCTCATGGGCGCCTCCAAGTTTATCGAGGTGCGGTTCGGCGTCGAATACGAAACCGCCTTGTTCTTTTTCGCCGCGCTTGTGGCTATGTATGTGGCTGTCGGCGGGCTCAAGGGCGTGATGTACGCTGACGCCTTACAGGGCGGCATCATGATCACGGGTATGATCCTGCTTCTCACCATGACGTATGTCGGGTTGGACGGTTTTATCAGCGCGCACGAACGGCTGACCACCCTGTCGCCCGCCATTGTCGAGATCATGGGCGAACGCGGGCATCGCGGCTGGACGGCCATGCCCGCGTTTGGCAGCGAGCTCTGGTGGACCCTTGTGTCCAGCATCGTATTTGGGGTAGGCATTGGCGTGCTGGCTCAGCCGCAGCTGGCCGTGCGTTACATGACCGTGAAGAGCCGGCGCGAATTGAACCGGGCGGTATTGGTTGGGGGCGTGTTTATTCTGTTGCTTACGGGCGGCATATACATGACCGGCGCATTATCCAATCTGTACTTTCATCGGGACCCCGAATTCGGCGCGATTTCGTTTCTTGCGGGCAACCGAGACATCGAGCAGATCATCCCGCTGTTTATCACGAATTACATGCCCGGCTGGCTCGGGGACGTGTTCTTTGTCAGCCTTATTGCCGCCGCCATGTCGACGGTATGCAGCCAATTCCACGCCATGGGCGCCGCCGCAGGGCGCGACTTCTACGAGGATCTCATCAGCCCCGGCGCCAAGGAAGGCAAGACGCTTGCGGTTCGGGTGGGCATCTTCATTACGTTTCTCATGAGCGTGGCGCTCGCGTACATTCTGCCCGTGCATCTGGCGGGCATGGGCGCGGCCATCGTGGCGCGCGGCACGGCGATATTCTTCGGGCTATGCGCGGCAACATTCATGCCCATGTACGTAGGCGGGTTGTATTTCCGATTCATAACCCGCGCGGGCGCGATTGCCGGCGCGTTGACGGGATTCGCCGTTAGCGCGTTCTGGCTGCTTTTT
>PUMX01000455.1 GCA_003552485.1 Candidatus Hydrogenedentota bacterium | reverse complement strand
AGGCTGGATACGTTGGCGATCCGGCTGTACTCGAACAGCCGGTCCGACGAGTCCATGGAAGTGGCGTCCATCCGCTTTCGCGAGATGAGCACCGTTGAAGCTGAAGCCTATCACGCCAGTATTGAGTCGCTTAAAGCCGAGCATCCGGTGCGCCGTTACCCCATTCTCGACGAATTCCTTCCGCTGGGTGTGATGATGGACGCCCAAGTAGCGCGGCGCATGGCGGAAATGCTGGGCGTAACCATGCGGGACTACTGGCGCCTGGCCCTGGAAGATATGGTCCGCCATAATCACAATTGTATCGCCATGGATAACGCTGACCGCTTCACGGCGCAGGAGTTCTCGGAGTTCCTAGCCCTGTGCGGTCAATACGGGCTGAAGACCGTCCCCCATTATCGCTCCTCAGTCGAGGATGAAGTGTTGCAACCGTCGGAGTTTATTGACGGGCATATCGGTCCATATACCGATTCCAGCGTGATACTGGCATGGAATCTCACGGTCCCGCCCGGGGAAGAAAGCTTCCATCGCTATCTCTCTTTAAAGGCGGCGATCGAAGCAAAGGACGCCACACATCCTGTCGTAGCCATCAATCGGCACGGCGCCGGTTACCCATTGTACGCCCCTTTTCTGAGTGTGTCAGGCGCGACATATTCTCAATCCGGTGATCCCTGGTCCGTGGGTCCCATCACCCGAGGCCATTGTGAGCAATCGCGAGGTCAACAGTACTGGCTGGTAGCGCCAGCCTTCGTGCACGCGAGTGGCACACCAACATGGAGCAGTTGCCCTGAAATGCGCGCTATGGCTAACTTGGCCATCGCCAACGGGGCCCGGGGGTGGTTTGCTTATACGTATCACAATACGCCCATGTGGGTGGGAGGCAGCATACAACGATCTCTCACGGGCCCGTTTCTCGCCTTCAGCGACATTTGGCTGGAGCTTGACAAACGCGCCACTCGCTTTAAGGCGCTCGCGCCTCTGCTGTTGAATGCGGAACCAGCGCGGCTGCCCGATCGCTGGTATGTGACCAGCAAACGCTCGACGGACCACACCATGCTGCCGGACGATATCCCTGCGATTCAGTCGTACCGCATGCGAGGCGAGGAATTCAATCTCTACTTCGTTGTGAACAACGACACGCGAGGCATGACCTCTGTGTTCGTGGATATTCCTCCAGAGACTATGAAGGGACTCGAGATCTACGACTTGGGTGACTTTGTGACGACGTGGAACTGGACTCCAATGAAACTCCAACGGCACACCGAAATGTTTCCCGGTCAGGCTCGGGTGATACTGGTGGGGAAGCCGGAGACTTGCGCGTATTGGCGTGACAAAATAGCCCAGCGTCTTGTGCAGGACGACCTGCAGCAGTCCTCGCTCAATCTGCAACTGGCGCGGGCTCACGGGGTTGATACGTCTTCTATCGAGGCGAAGTTGAATACTACGGGCCACGGCGACTTGTTGCACGACCTTGTCACGACGCACGCCATCCGCGCCATGACCCTGAACCTCATCTACGAGTCGCCGCTCATCTGCGAAGCGCGCAGCCGAATTATCGAAGCTTGTTCGGCAATATGCGGTTGCGATGGCGCGTTATGCCGGCTCGTCAACAAGGGGAAGAAGGAAGTCGCGCGGGAAATGGGAATGAGGGTCGCGCCAATCGCGCGCGAATTGACCAAGCTGCGTCTCGATCTACGTAACGGGAAAGGCCACGAGGTGCGGGCTCATGGCGAGGATTTGGCCAAACGGGCTTTGCAGTTGCTTTCCGATATCCGCAGCCAGGTGTGAACGGCCTCGGTAGAGCCTCCCCCCTTGGTGTATGGCCAAGCGCCTTAGCGCATTGCTCGAAACGTTCCCTGCTTTGACGGCGCGCAAGGCGGCAAGCCAGGACACGCCTCTGGCCCACTAGGTCAGTTCACCGCTTTCGATGAGATCCACAAACAGGCTCGCCACCTTGCGATCGAACTGGGCTCCGGCGCACCGCTTGATCTCGGCCGTAATTCCCGACAAAGACATGGCGCTGCGATAGGCCCGGCTGCTCGACATGGCGTCAAAGGCATCAGCCACCGCGATGACGCGCACCAGCGGCGAGAGCTGGTCGCCCTCGAGTCCGTCAGGATACCCGGTTCCGTCAATACGCTCGTGATGCGAACGAACCAGCGCCAGATGTTCCTTGCTGAGAAAACCCACGGGCGCAAGCACCTCGTAGCCAATCTGAGGATGCTGCTTGATCATTGCCCATTCGTCGTCGGTGAGATGGCCGTTCTTGCCGAGCACATCGTCTTTGACGCCAATTTTTCCGATATCGTGCAGCATAGCGCCTAACTGCATCGTCGATACGTCCTCTTTCGACATACCCATACGTTTGGCGGTCAGCACCGCGTAGTCGCGCACCCGTTGGCTATGTCCATGGGTATAGGGATCCTTTGCTTCCAGTAGTAACGCCATAGACTGTAAGCTACTCAAGTGAGCGTGTTCGATATCGTGGATGAGCCGCGCGTTCTCAATCGCGGCTGCTGCGTGATTCGCAACGATGCTCAATATTCTAAGATCGCGTTCCGTGAAGCCCCCACCGTTACGCTTACCAGCCACATTCAGCACCGCGATAACCCGCGGTTGAACGTGCTGGACCCCGCGGGTCTTCTGCTTCTGATCATACTTGCGCTCAATAGGCATCGAGATGAAGGAATGGGGACACGGCGAACCCGCGCGGCCGATTCCGGCAGGCATACCCTCTTCCCCGCTTACCAGCAAGGGCTGCGCATGCTCGGCCACCCATTCGGATATCCCTTCATTCATCAATACCCCATTACCGGTGTGCTCGCCGTTGAGGCTTGTTGACGCGGCCAATTCGAGGGCGCGTCCATCGTGGGAAGTCAATAACAGGCTGCCCTCCTCAGCATTTACCCGCTCCAAAGCTGCGTCAAGAACGAAGTCAAGCAGCCCCTGTTCGTCCCGCATACTGGCGATTCGTTCGCTGACGTCAAACAGCTCATTCAACTCCCGGAGCCGGACTTTCTCCCCCATATGATGATGCCGCTCGAACGCATTATCGACTGCCCGCTTGATTTCGCCCAAACTAAACGGCTTGAGCACATAGTCGTAGGCGCCTTCGAGCACGGCGGCGCGTGCGGTTTCGAGACTGGCGAAGCCCGTCATCAAGACAGGAATAATCGCGGGGACAGCTTTCCGGGCTTCGCGAATCAGCGTGATGCCATCCATCTCGGGCATCATAATATCCGTGAAGAGCAGCGCGAAGCTGGAATCCTCCCGAAGCCTCTCGAGGGCGGCCGGACCGCTCTCGACCGCTTCGACGGCATAGCCTTCCCCGCTCAGGATTTCGAGCATTAGCTCACGGATCGCAGATTCGTCGTCAACTACGAGAATTCTCTTGTATGCTGTCATATGCCCAGTCAAGGATTTCCCCTTCCGCACCCGCCGATAGCCGCCGCGCCTAATCGGCATAGTTACCCCTGGCTCCACTAAGCGCATTCACCGCAGTTCAACAGCGCCACCATGCTTCCTGCGCGCTGAACCACGAACGTCATTCTTTCTACTAGAAGGCGACTTACGCCTCTTCGAGCCGTTCGCGGGCGGCCTGCAAGGCTTGCGCCACACGATCAGGCGCAACGCCCCCTGGGTGGTTACGCCTTTCAATGACGGCTCTCAAGTCAAGCAATGCAAGCGCGTCATCGCCGAATTCGCTGGAAAAGCCACGTAATTCCTCGAGCGTCAAATCCGGCAGCTTGCGCCCCTTCTTGCACAGGTGCAACACGATTCGCCCGACAACGCCGTGCGCTTCGCGGAACGGAACGCCTTTCGTCACCAAATAATCGGCGAGTTCTGTCGCTTCCAAGAAGCCTTCACCGGCCGCTTCCATCATGCGATCCGCACGAAAGGCGACCGCCCGCGTCATCCCGGCCACGGCCGCCAGACACAACCGTAGCGTATCCGCCGCGTCGAATAGGGGCTCCTTATCTTCTTGCATGTCGCGGTTATAGGCGAGCGGCAATCCCTTCATAACCGTCAACAACGCCATGAGATCGCCATACACTCGCCCGCTCTTGCCCCGCACCAGTTCGGCCACGTCGGGATTCTTCTTCTGAGGCATAATGCTGGAACCCGTGGTGAAGGCGTCGCCTATCTCGACAAAACCGTACTCGGGAGTGGACCACAGAATGAGCTCTTCGCAGAATCGCGACAGATGCATCATGACCAAGGCGGCGGCCGAGCAAAACTCAATGACGTAGTCGCGATCGGACACGGCGTCCATACTGTTGGCGCAGAGGCCTTCGAAGCCGAGCTCATCCGCCACTTGCTGGGGGTCGATGGGATAGGACGTCCCCGCAAGCGCCGCCGCGCCCAATGGCAGCCTGTTCACGCGGCGCCGCAAACTCCGGAATCGTTCTCCGTCCCGTTGAAGCATTTCGACGTAGGCAAGCAAATGGTGGGCGAGGAGCACCGGCTGAGCGTGTTGAAGATGTGTACAGCCGGGCAGAATTACGTGAAAATTGGCTTCAGCCGCGTCAATAAGGGCCGCCTGCACGTCGCGCAGTAAGCCGTTGACAACATCGATTTGTTCACGAGTCCAGAGGCGGGTATCAAGAGCGATTTGATCATTGCGGCTGCGGCCTGTGTGGAGCCGCTTGCCCGCATCGCCAATCCTTTGGACCAACGCGTGCTCAATGTTGGTGTGCACATCTTCGAGCCGGGGATCCCACTGGACGCGGCCAGCTTCTACATCAGCGCGCACTGCGGCAAGCCCCTCGAGAATGCGTTCGACCTCGCTCTGTTCCAAAATACCTTGGCGGCCCAGCATGCGGGCGTGCGCCTCGCTGCCCCGGATATCCCACAGGGCCAACCGGGAATCGAATCGCACCGAATCCCCCAAGGCCACCACAAGCTCATCGGGATCCGACTCAAAGCGGCCGCCCCAGAGTTTGCTCATATATCTGGTCCTCGTTTTAGGTTTTTGTACAATATTCGTTACTTCACAGCAAGCGTCATCCCAAACACACTGTGTTACGAGGGCGAATATACAAGTTCTCCCGGTCAAACCAGCAGCACAGCCGCTGCGACAAAGGTTGGCGCAGCAAATGCAATCGGACAGATCTATATCGGCGCGCGGCGCTTTAGGCTTGAGCGCTGGAAGGTTCCGGATTCCGTGTAGGCTGGACGGCTGCCTCGGCGAGACGTCTCGGGCGCGATGCCTATTGCTTTAGAAACCCGGCCTTGTTACGGACGCGAAGCCGCAACGCGTTAAGCCGGATGAAGCCCGTCGCGTCGGCCTGCTGATAGGCTCCGGCGTCTTCTTCGAAGGTGCTGATCCGCTCGTCATACAGCGTGCGCTCCGCCTTGCGGCCGACAACCATACACGACCCCTTGTATAGCTTCAGCCGCGCCACGCCAGTGACTGTCTCCTGCGACTTATCGACGAAGGCCATGAGGGCTTCCATTTCGGGAGCGTACCAAAAGCCATTATAGATAAGCTGAGCGATCTTCGGCGCAAGTTCGTCGCGCTGAAGCATCACCTCGCGGTCCATCGTCAGCGATTCCACGGCGCGGTGAGCCGCGTAAAGCAGCGTGCCGCCGGGCGTTTCGTATACGCCTCGGCTCTTCATGCCTACGAATCGGTTTTCGACGAGGTCAACACGCCCGACACCGTGCTTGGACGCGATGGAATTCAAACGCGTCAGCAGATCGCCGGGTCCAAGCTGTTCATTATTGACCGTGACCGGCGTTCCCGCCTCAAAGCCGATCTCGACATATTCGGGTTGGTCCGGCGCGTCTTCCGGGTTCGCGGTCAGCTTGAACATGTCGGCGGGTGGTTCCTGCCAGGGATCTTCCAGAATCCCGCCCTCGAATGACAGATGGAGCAGGTTCCGGTCCATGGAATAGGGCTTTTCGGCTGTGCTGGGTACTTCGATGCCGTGCGTTTTGGCGTATTCGATCATCTTGGTGCGGCTGGTCAAATCCCACTTAGACTCGCGCCATGGCGCGATGACGGTGACGTCGGGCTCGAGCGCGAAATAGGTCAATTCGAACCGTACCTGATCGTTTCCCTTGCCTGTCGCGCCATGCGATACAGCGTCGGCGCCTTCTTTGCGCAGGGTTTCAATCTGGCCTTTGGCGATAAGCGGCCGCGCCACGCTGGTGCCCAACAGGTAGCAGCCCTCGTAAACGGCGTGGGCGCGCATGGCGGGAAAAACGAAATCGCGCACGAACTCATCACGCAAGTCGTCGACGTAAACGGCTGAAGCCCCAGTGTCCAGCGCCTTGCGCCGGGCGGGCTCGAGTTCTTCGCCCTGCCCAATATCGGCAATGTAGGCGATAACCTCGGCGTTGTACGTTTCTTGCAGCCACTTGAGGATGACCGAAGTGTCCAGCCCGCCCGAATACGCCAGAACAATTTTCTTAACTCCGTTTGCCATGGAAAACACCTTTCGGTTTGTGCGTATCGCCACGAACAGGCGTGTCCGCCTCCCGGCTGCCGCCGGCTCCGCCCATAACCACTCCCCTATCCAAGAGGCCTCTTCCCCGCCTTGAACACATCTATGGGGTTACTGATCCGCGGTGCGTAAGTGCGCGCTCCGTTTTGCGCTCAGGCCGTCTTCCCGCCGTTGCATCAAGGTGACCATAATGGCCTTCTGCGTGTGCAACCTATCCTCGGCTTGGTCGAACACAATAGACCGTGGGCCGTCAACAACGTCGTCAGTCACTTCAAAACCGCGCTTGGCTGGCAAACAGTGCATGAAAACGGCGTCTTTCTTCGCGAGCGCCATAGCGGCGCTGTTGATTTGATACGGTTGGAAGACAGCCTGCCGCTCCGCCTGTTCTTCTTCCTGCCCCATACTGGCCCATACGTCCGTATAGATGGCGTCAGCGCCTTTGAGTCCTGTGGCAAGGTCGGCGGTGACTTCGACTTTGCCTTCGGCCTCTCGCTTGGCGAACGCCACAATGTCTTCATCGGGTTCAAACCCTTCCGGGCACACCACCGTGAAATCGATGGGGATTCGCGCGGCGAATTCGAGCCACGAATGGCACACGTTATTGCCGTCGCCGACGAACGCCACCTTCAGACCGCTCAACTCCCCTTTGTGCTGTCGTAGCGCCTGCGCGTCCGCCAGTACTTGGCACGGATGCAAGTAATCGGTCAGAGCGTTTATGACGGGCGCGGTCGCGTACTCGGCAAGCTGCACTACGGCTTCGTGGCTATAGGTTCGGGCAACGATGCCGTCAACCCAGCGCGACAGATTCCGGGCCACATCGGGCACCGATTCCCGCTCGCCCAGTTTGATCTGGCCGTAATCCAACACGACCCCCAATCCACCCAACTGAAAGATCCCCACTTCGAAGCTTACGCGTGTGCGCAGGCTAGGCTTTTCGAAGATCATGGCGAGCGAATGGCCTTCGAGCGGCTGGTATACGCGGCTGTCCTCGTTCATCTTCTTCAGACTGTCGGCCAGCTCCAACAGCTCATATACCTCGTCTTCGCTGAGGT
>PUMX01000030.1 GCA_003552485.1 Candidatus Hydrogenedentota bacterium | reverse complement strand
CTTGGCGATTGCGCTAAATTCGGGTACGATGCCCGTGCCTATTCGGGAAGATTTCTCGGGCGTCGTAGGCGCCAGCTTGGGGGCTGACTCGGTACGTAGCGGAGTGACTTCCGCGCTCATCGGGCTGGCGGTAGTGATGGCGTTCATGCTGTTCTATTACCGGTTCGGTGGGCTAATCGCTAATATCGGGCTCGTGCTGAACGCCGTGTTCGTGCTTGGCTGTTTCGCCTATTTTAACTTTACGCTTACGTTGCCGGGCATTGCGGGCCTGATCCTTACCATTGGCATGGCGGTGGACGCCAACGTCCTGATCTTCGAACGAATACGTGAAGAGCTACGAAACGGCAAGTCGCTGTTGTCGGCTATTGACAGTGGCTATGCGCGCGCGACGGTTACGATCCTCGACGCCAATGTGACCACGCTCATCGCGGCTACGGTGCTGCTGCACTTTGGCACCGGCCCCATCGAAGGTTTCGCCATCGCGCTGGCCATTGGCGTGTGCTGTAGCGTATTTACCGCGCTGGTCGTGTCCCGGGCCATGTTCGATTTCCTGGTGCGCATGGAATGGCTCAAGGGAACGCTCGCTATGATGAGCTTTTTCCGGCCGGAGTCCACGTTGCAGTTCATGGGACAGCGCAAGCTTGCCGCCGTGGTGAGCATCATCGCTATTGTCGTGGGCATGAGTGTTTTCACCTACCGAGGCAACGACAACTTTGGCGTCGACTTCACCGCCGGCACGAGCATGATTGTGAACATCCAGTCGGACGAAACCGTGGATATTGCTCATGTTCGCGACGCGTTGCATGAGGCTGGAATTAGTGATCCCGTGGTGCAGGAGTACGGTGATGAAGTAGTCGGCGCCAACCGGTTCATGATACGTATCGGTGAGCAGGATCAGGCCGACTTGTTGGCGCGAGGCATCGAGGGCGTTGAAGCCGCGGACCCCGCGATGAATGGTGAAGAGGGTGATGAAGTCGTGGCTGAAGCCGAGGGCTTCACTCAAGCGTCCATGACTCAGTTGATGGAAGGCGCATTGGCCCCCGTGCTCGCCCAAGCGGACGCGCAGCTCGAATTCGACCAGGTTGAAATGGTCGGCCCGGCCGTGGGCGAGCAGTTGAAGTGGGACGCGCTCCAAGCGATTGCTTACGCGCTGCTTTTCATTGTGGCCTATCTGTGGTTCCGGTTCCAGTTCAACTTTGCGCTGGGCGCTGTTATCGCGCTCATCCACGACGTGCTGATTACCGTCGGGTTGTTTGCGCTCGTGGGTCGGCAGTTGAGCCTGCCCGTGGTGGCGGCGCTGTTAACCATCATCGGCTATTCGTTGAACGACACCATCATTGTCTATGACCGAATACGCGAGGACATGCGGATGTACCGCGGGCGCGGCCTCGGGTTGCCCGACATCATGAACATCAGCATCAATCACACGCTGGGCCGGACGTTGATCACCTCGACAACGACACTGTTCGTACTGTTGGTGCTGTTTGTATTCGGCGGAGCAGTGATTAATGATTTCGCCTTCGCCTTGATTGCGGGCGTATTGGTGGGCACCTATTCGTCCATCTTTGTTGCCAGCCCGATCATCCACTTGTTAAACATCTGGCAGGGTAAGTACGTTACCGAGTCGGGCAAGGGCGATGTCGACAAGGCCTCGCCGGGCCGTCGGCGCCGCCGCAAGAAGCAGCGTGAGAAGGGCAAGGCCGCCGACGCCGAGGCGGGCGAGGAGCCGGTGAAGTAGGATCCGCGCGTAACATTAGCTAAAGCGGGGCGTTTGCCGTGAACGGTGGACGTCCCGCTTTCACTTATGACGCGGCATAATGGCCTTCTTTCGGCGCGTCCGGGCGTAACGCACCAAAGCCTGTCTTGTAGGGTTTATTAAGAACGTGCGCCGCCCCAAGGCGGGGCAAGTGTCTTGCCAGCCATCTGTGGGCGGCGGCGCCTGATAGGAGGAAAACGGTCATGAGGCATATCAAGCGCGTTACCATTCCCCGTATGGCGATCGAGCCGCGCAACCCGATTGAAGCGTTGTGGTTTTTCGTCCTAGATCTGCTCGGTAAGCCCCGCATCCAGTTTCCTTGAGGCCGCTTAATCACTCGGTGCGAAAGCAGCGGCGGCTGCAGTTACGAATGCTCAGAAGCAGACAGAGGTGACGCAGGCGCGCCCCCACTTCAGTTCGGCTTGGTGAAGTGGGGGCAGTCTTTGCCTGCGGGCGCGCCGTTTGCTACGATGGGGTCCGCCAATGCGCCCCCGAACAGGCCGGGGGCGCCGGCCTGTTCGGGGGGCAAGTCAAGGTCCCATACAGAACCATTAGTCCTTCACGCCTGAATACAATCGAGAGGCCTCATAATGCGCAACACGCTTGCTGTCTTTCTTGTACTGACGTGCGCGCTGGCGATGTCCGGCGTGCTGGGCTCACCATCAGCGCAAGGCCGGTCACAGGTTGTCGACGCTGTGCTGGCGACGGTTGGCGAGGATGTCATCCTGCTCAGCGACGTCATGAACGAGATCGGACCGGCTCTGTATGAGCTGCGGCAGGAAGGCCTGTCGCCCGGTGAAATGGCGCAACGCGAAGAGGCGCTTATGCGGGAGGCTCTCGACCAGGCTATCCAAAACACGCTATTGGTGCGGGAGGCGCGCCGGGCCGGCATGGAGGTCTCGGACAGAGAAGTAGATCAACGGCTGGAGGAACTGCGGGCCCGCTACCCCTCTGAGGAGGCCTTTAGGGAGGATCTCCAGGCGTCGGGTGAAACGCTTAGCGAAATCCGTAGCCGCTTGCGCCGCCAGATTCTGGCTATCAATGTGGGGATGTCGCGGCGCCGCGAGTTCGAACAGAACGCCGTGGTTACGGAAAGCGAAGTGGCGCAGTATTACCAGGACAATATCGAGGAGTTCCAACGCCCCGAGCGAGTGCGCGTGCGTCAGATCTTTGTCGCGGCCGAAACGGATGAAGCCCAGGAACAAGCCAGCGCAAGGCTTGAACAATTGCGCGAAGAGCTCGAGGGTGGCGCGGATTTTCACGAATTGGCGGCCGAACACTCAGAAGCGCCTGGCGCCGAACAAGGCGGACTTATTGGTTGGCAACAGCGAGGCGATCTCGTTGACCCCCTGGATTCGGCTGCCTTCAGCCTCGAGGCGGGCGAGATCAGTGAGGTGCTTGAAACTTCCTTTGGCGTGCATATCCTTAAGGTGGATGAGCGGGAAGACGCGGATGTCGCCTCGCTGGACGAAGTGCGCTCGCAAATTGAGCCACGTTTGCGCGGGAAGAAAGCCGAGGAACGGTTTGATCGCTGGATCGCTAATCTTCGGCGCCGCGCGGGCGTCCGGGTCTTCTTCGACGAACACCTGTAGGTGACAAGTTGCCTGCCTGGCAGGTATGGCCGTTAATGCGCGTTATCCTCTTGGAGCCGAACTATCGAGTCTGCACGGGGGATCGGATGATGGCGTCGTTCCGGCGGGGCTCCGTGACTTGAAACAATCTGGGGGGGCATGTTAGATTTGAAATGGCAGCGGAGAGATGACCGAGTGGCTTAAGGTGGCGCCCTGCTAAGGCGTTGTGCGGGTGATCCCCGCACCCCGGGTTCGAATCCCGGTCTCTCCGCCATTTTTGTTTTCTCCGGGATTGCCGGGCGTGGTTGAGCGCGGCAATCCCGTTTGCGTATGGGGTTCAACTCTTGCCGCCGGGTCTTTCGGCCGGGGGACGCAATGGAGCACGGCGAGCGTATGGCGCGGCGCCCCTTGAATCATGGAGTTGAGCGCACTGCTTTAGTGGATGGCGCGTCGCCCGTCATCCAGCGCATCGAAGAAATCCCCGCGGAATTCACGGATATCGTCGCCGAGATCGCGGCTGATCTGGATGGCTTATACGGCACGTCAGCGGGCGATGACTACCGCGCCCGTGCCCCGAAGCTGGTCGAGGCGCTGATTGCCCAGCCGGCCGTGTGCGCCATGGGCGCGTTCGATGCCAAAGGCCGGATGGGCGGGCTTATCCTGGGCCATGTTCTCGACGGGCTTGGGCGGATCGCGCTGTTGCATGTGCGCGAGCCGTGCCGGGGCTTGGGTTGGGAGGGCGCTCTATTGCGCTCCTTAGTTCCCGTGCTTAAAGCCCAACCACTGGAAGGCGTGCTCTTCGATTGTTTGCCCGCCTGCCCGCTGGATATCGCCGGCGCCATGACGGACCTTGGCTTCACACGGGTTCCGCGTTTGTTTATGACTGCCTCTCTCGATGCGCCGGCGCTCCAAAGTGGAGCAACGGCGTTCACTCTGCCTCTTGAAGCGCACGAGTTCGCGCAAGCCGGCCAAGTGCTTGCGGCCGCCTACGAAAACCATCCTGGCCGGTTTCTGGATCGCGACGTGCGTACGCCTGCAGATGCGGAGCGTTTCATTGGGTTTGTTTCTGAAGGGATGTATGGGTCGGTGCGGCCAGCGTATTTGCGAAGGTTGACGCAGGGTGGTGTTGCGGCCGGCCTTATTCTGGGAGCGCGCGCCGCGCCGGGCGTGGGGTTTGTGCTCCACGTGGCTGTGGCCCCGCGGTTCCAGGGGCAGGGGGTCGGCGCGGCGTTGATGCGGGAGCTTGCCGCTGTCTTTCAAAACGATGGTCTGCATAAGATGGCGCTCGGCGTCACCGTGGGCAATCCGGCGCGGCGGCTTTATGAACGGCTGGGTTTCGAATCGGTTCGCGAGGTGGACTCATACGCTTGGTGGCGCGACGTGGACTCGCCGGGATAGTTTACGGGAAGGGGCGGCGTTCGGTAGTATAAGGCTAAGACACACTTAAGCTTCTCTTACGCAAAGGATAGTGTCATGACAAAGCCTCTAGTGGGAATGATGATAATCGGCCTGATGCTCGCGCTTCCGTTTTTTGCTGCGGCCGATGAGGAACTGCCGGAAGAATTGGAGAACATCGAAGCCCTCTTCGATGACGAGGAAGCGTTGGTTAAGGCGGCGCGCGAGTTTCACGTGACCCAGAAGGCGCTGGCTGAGGCCGATTTCGACCAAGCCGTTGAACTCGTGGAACGCGAGGAGAGGGCGTTGGCCGAAGAAAAGTACGAAGAGATGTGGCGGCGCTATGGGTTGGTGCGCCGCGCCTATGACGAAGTGCTCGAGCGCTATCCCAAGAATCCCCTTGCGTTGACGTATATGGGCGAATTGCTTTACGACACCTACGGAGAAGAGATGGAGGCCGTCGAGATGTGGCGCACGGCCGTAAGCATTGACCCGGATCTGAGTCTGGCGCACAACAATCTTGGGATCCACTATTGCCACATAGGGGAGTACGAACGGGGTATCGAGCATCTCGACCGCACCCTTGAACTCGAGCCGGAAAACCCCGACTTCTTGTTCAACCTCGCCCAGATCTATCTCATCCACTTTCGTATTGTCGCCGATCTGAAGGACATGACTGAAAAGGAAGTCTTTGAAGAGGCGATGGAGATGTCCCGCAAGGCGGTCGAGATTGAACCGGACGACTTTGAGTTGCTTCAGGATTACGCGCTCAACTACTTCACTGCGGAGAATTTTGGGGTGGAAGTTGATTGGGCTGAGGCGGCGCGAGCATGGGAACGCGCGCGGGAGGTGGCGGAGACTTGGGATACAACCTTCTACACGTGGCTCAATGAGGCCCGCTCTTGGGTGCGTGACGGCGATCATGACCGCGCCCGAGAATGTCTTGAAGAAGCCCTCGAGATTAACCCTAACAGCGAGGCGGCGCAGAGTCTGCTGGCTCAGTTGGATGATGATGACAACGAGTCAAATGAGTCAAATGAGTAAGGTCGACACAACAGTCAGATGAGACAGGCGCGGTTGTCGCGGAGGAAGGCCATATGCACAGGGCTTCTCCTTGTCTTTCGACGGTCAGTAGACGAGTAGTGGTGCTGAGATAATACCATGCCGCTGCTCAGCGCGCGGCTGAAACGGCGCGCCGCCGCAAAAACAGGTTGGAAAAGTGGCGCATGGCTCAAACGTCCTTGAGCAACCCAAGAAGACGGATCCCTAATGAGTGAGAAACGCAAGATATCCCGGACGCGGTTCGTCTATTATGTGGTGTTACTTATCTGCGCCAGCGTTCTGCTCTTCTTGCTCGTGGCGCGTGACATGCGGTTCTTCCTTGTGCCGTCACCCTCGATGATTCCGACCTTTCAGCCCCGCGATTACCTCCTAACGCTCAACGACAGCACGTTTGAGCGGGGCGATCTGGTCGTTCTCGACGATCCCCTTGAGGCGGGCAGCTATGTGGTCAAGCGCATCGTCGGCGTTGGCGGCGATACCGTTACGATTACGTGGGGCGCGCTGTTTATTAATGATTCCTACGTATCCGAACCTTACACGCTCGAACCCTATATCGAGTACTCCTTACCATCACACGAGGTGCCCGAGGACCATGTGTTTGTGCTGGGCGACAACCGCAATGAAAGCGATGACAGCAGCAACTGGCCTCAACACAGCGTGCCGAAAGATAACATCATCGGCAAAGTGCGCCTGATCTACCTACCCTTCGGGCGGCAGCAAGTCGTGCGGGGATATCCGGTGGTGCTGGCGCCGGCCGAGGAACCGATTCTGCAGGAGTGATCGCGAATGCGACGGAGGCATGGCCGCCTGCTCTTTCGCTTTGGTCACACCGGGGATTGTCAGCCGGGGCCGCAAGTAAGGGTCGAGGCGCGTCAAGGCGTCCCACCGGCATCGGCATGCGCGTTGGGCAGCCCGAGCGTGTTGGTTTGGCTCACAGAGACTATCCACAGTTTGCTTGACGTGCGAAAGTCGTTGACATCCTCCTCTGAAAAATGGTTTACTTAAAGGCACATGATGTTTCCTCTGTGCCCCCGAGGGAACATCAACCAACGTAACCGGGGCAAAAGCTCGGGGTCTCGGCTCTTTCACTTTGAGGCCCACAATGGAGGTTAGCGATAGTGGCGACAGGTACGGTTAAGTGGTTTAGCGATGACAAGGGGTTTGGGTTCATCGTCCCCGACGATGGCGGCAAGGATCTTTTTGTCCACCATTCCAACATTGACGCCGAGGGTTTTCGGTCTCTGAGCGAAGGCCAACGGGTCACATATGAGCCCGCCGAAGGCAAGAAAGGCCCCGAGGCAACCATGGTGCGCCCGGAGTAACGCTCCGGCGCCGCCCGTCTCATGAACGACGGGCAATGTGACAGCCAAGATCTAGGACTTGCCGGAACGCCGGCAAGTCCTTTTGCTTGGTGCGCCCGGGCTCACGCGATGTCGCTTTGTTCGAAAACGGCGCCGCTGGTGTCGCGTCATCCTTTTTGAAAACGGTAACGGTGCAAGAAATGCGCCACGCCACCGCGAGTGTCGAAACTCAGGTTCCTTTCCGAGCGTCTTGGGTACTACGTCTAGTTCGGGCGGGCCTGTTGGTGTTCGAGCCAGTCCTCGTTAAACACGACGTGCTTAATCGAATAGCGGAGATAGGTATACGTCAGGTGAATCTTCCCATCACTCGCCTGGATGATGCTGGGATAAGAAAACTCGCCCCAGTCTGTGGCTAGCGTGATAATGTCG
>PUMX01000440.1 GCA_003552485.1 Candidatus Hydrogenedentota bacterium | reverse complement strand
TTCCCCATCGAGCTATCGGTTAGCGAAGTGCAACTAGGCAACCGCCGATTCTTCACCGGCATTGTTCACGACATCACGCAGCGCCGGCAGGTGCAGGCGGAAAAGGACCAGCTTCTCCAAGATTTGAACAAGCGCAATATCGAGATTACCTGTCTCTACCGTGTGGGCGAGGTTATCCGTTCGCTTGACGTGCTCGACGACATTTTTCGGGAAGTGGTGAAGCTTATCCAGCCCGCGTTTTCGTTTCCAGATATCACGCGCGTCCGCATTACCTTCGATGAGGATGTCCACCAGACTCCTGGCTTCGAGGAAACGCCGTGGCGCATCAAGTCGGATATCGAAGTTGCAGGGCGCTACCGTGGTTGTGTCGAGGTCTACTATCTCGAAGAACAGCCAGACCAGGATATTGGTCCATTCCTTAGCGAGGAACAGGACTTAATTGACGCAATCGCGAGCACTGTGCGCGAAACCGTCGAGCGGCGCGAGGCGGAAAGTCAAGTGATCCAAGCCTCGAAGCTTGCTTCCATCGGCGAGTTGGCGGCTGGTGTGGGCCACGAAATCAATAATCCTGTAAACGGGATCCTCAACTGCGCCGACATATTGCTGCAACGCTTTGATGCAGCCACGAAGGAGCATCAATTCGCCGCGCTGGTTCGCTCGGAAGCCGAACGGATTGCCGGCATCGTCAGCAATCTGCTGATGTTTTCGCGTCAAGACAAGGAGCATCACAGTCCGGCGCGGCTCTGCGATATCGTGGAAACGGTGTTGTCTCTCAGCCGCAAGAAGATCGCGAAGTCGCACGTAGAGTTAAGTGTAGATGTGCCGGCGGACTTGCCCCGTCTACGTTGCCGGAGCGAGCAATTGCAGCAAGTCGTGATGAACCTCATTATCAATGCCCTACATGCGTTGGACGAACGTTTTCCGGGCAGTGACCCGGACAAGAAACTATTCATCTCCGCCCGGCCTGTTCATTACACGGGCGGGCCATTTCTGCGGTTGACCATTGAGGACCGTGGCTGCGGCATCGCGCCGGTGCATATTGATCGGTTGTTTGACCCATTCTTCACCACCAAGGGCCGGGACCGCGGGACCGGGCTCGGGTTGTCGGTATCCGATGGCATCGTGAAAGACCACGGGGGCGTGATATCCGTGGAGAGCGAACAAGACCGCTTCGCCCGGTTTCACGTGGACCTGCCCCTCGAACAAACAACTCAAGCGAAAAACGCCTCATGAGCGTCACAAGCACAGAACAACGAGTCATGCGAACGCTGGTAGTAGAGGACGAGGCTGTTCTGCGTCTTACTTTTGCCCAGTTTCTGGAAGAAGACGGCTACGAAGTGGTGACGGTCGAAGACTATCAACAGGCTTTGGAGGCCATCGAGGCCCGCAGCTTTGATGTTATCGTGACAGATATCATTCTGCCCGGCAAGACCGGCGTGGATCTGCTGCGAACTGTTCGGGAGAGAGGAATGGGCGCGCCGGTAATCATGATTACCGGCGAACCGAACGTCGAGACCGCTGCCGAAGCCGTGCGCTTGGGGGCGTTCGACTACATTCCCAAGCCCGTGACAGGTCAAGCCTTGAAGCGGGTCGTCCGTTTGGCGTTGGAGGGTAAACGGCTCACCGAGGAGCGGGACCACTACGCGCAGCGCGTCGAGAGTTACAGGCGTGAGTTGGCTGCTATCTTCAACAGTGTGCGCGACGGCATTATCACTGTTGACTCGGATATGAAGATTCGCCAGATGAATTACGCCGCCGCTTCGATGCTTGGGCTCAGAGACGAGTGGGAGGGCTCGCCATTTGAGAGGCTTCTTCCTCAGGCGTTACGCCCAGCCCGGGACGCCCTCGAGCAGACGCTGCGCAGCCACAAGCCCGTGGTTGACACGCGCCTTGCGTTTTCCGTGGAATACGGAGATGATGAACAGGTCATTGTAGTCAACACAGCGCCTCTTATTGACGAACACCAGACCTTTGCCGGCGCCGTGCTGACCATGCGCGACATCACGCGGCTGACGCGCCTTGAACGCCAAGTCGAGGAGAATCAGAAGTACCGCAATATGATCGGCAAGAGCGGCCGCATGCGGGAGCTGTTCAGCCTCATCAAGGAGCTGGCCGACACCGATTCCACCGTGCTCATTTGCGGGGAAAGTGGAACAGGCAAGGAACTGGTCGCCGCCGCGATACACGACGCCAGTTCGCGCGCAAGAGCGCCTTTCTTGCGGGTGAACTGCGCCGCTTTGAGCGAGAATATTCTCGAAAGCGAGCTGTTCGGCCACGTCAAGGGCGCCTTTACCGGCGCGGTGAAGGATCGCGCGGGACGCTTCGAGGCGGCCCACGGCGGCACCATTCTATTGGATGAGATCGGCGACATCTCTCCGCGCCTCCAGTTGCGTCTACTGCGTGTTTTGCAGGAAAGGGAGTTCGAACGTGTTGGCGACAGCAGGCCCATAAAAAGCGATGTGCGGGTCCTGGCTTCGACCAACCAGAACCTTGACGAGAAGATCCACGCTGGTGAATTCCGCCAGGATCTCTACTATAGGCTTAATGTTATACGGCTGGAAATCCCGCCGTTGCGGGATCGCCGGGAAGATATTCCGGTGTTGGTCGAATACTTTTGCAAGCAATTCAATCGTCAGTTCAAGAAGGAAATTACCGGCGTGGCCCCAGAAACCATGATGATTTTCATGGAGTATTCCTGGCCCGGCAATGTGCGAGAACTCGAAAACGTTATGGAACGTGCGGCGATCGTGTGTCGCGAAGCCATGATTCTTCCTCGCCACTTGCCTTCGGAATTGCTGCGTGGCGACACACGCCAATCCAGCGCTCTCCCCGCGGTCCAGAGTGATCCCGGTGATGGCGGAAAAAGCAAGGAGCAATTGCTTGCTGTTCTCAACAAAACCGATTGGAACGTAGCCAAGGCGGCGCGGTTGCTGGGCATTGCCCGCAATACGCTATACCAACGTATGCGTAGTTACAATATCGTTCGGCCCAAGGAATGATTAGCTTCTGGCCCGCCCCTTTGCAGACCCAATTGTTGGCGGTTCAGCTGCACATACTTGTATTGCGCACTAGTGTTCGTCGCGCGTTTTGCGTGACATGCGTACTGCGCGGATCCGGAGTGGCCGGATCCGCCATAAGCCTTTACATGGAGGGGTTTTGCCGATGATGCCGTTGTTCTTGTGTGTGGTGGCACGTTTTGTGCGTGATAATTACCAATTCGTCGGTTATTTCGAGAACAGTCGGCTTCTCGCCGGTGTCAACCTCGAAAGAGGGCAACTATGTCAATGATAGATTTGATTATCAGTCAAGCCCAGCAGGATCCCCGCCACATCATCTTACCCGAAGGTGAAGACCCCCGCATGCATCGAGCCGCTGCTGAGATCGAAGAACAAGGCATCGCGCGGGTAACATTGGTGGGCAACAAGGACCGCATCCGCGGCTTGCTGCGGTCGGAGGGCGTCCGCCATCCGTTCCAGATTGTGGACCCGCAACGGGCCGATTGGACGGAGTCCTTCGCGAAAGACTATCACACAATGCGTGAACACAAGGGCGTGACGCTCGATCAGGCCCGCGAGCACATGCGCGACCCCATTCCCCACGGCGTGATGATGCTTCACAAAGAAATGGCAGATGGCTTGGTGGCGGGCGCCTGTCACAGCACCGGTGATACCTTGCGGCCCGCCCTGCAGATTTTGCGAACCGCTCCCGGCGCGTCCATGGTTTCGAGTTTCTTTTTCATGAGCAGCCACGAGACCACATATCTTTTCGCCGATTGTGCGTTGGTTGAGGAACCGGACGAAAAGCAACTGGCGGAGATCGCCCTTGCCACGGCGGAGTCCGCTATGGCTTTTGATATTGAACCGCGCGTCGCCCTGCTTTCCTATTCCACGAAGGGTTCGGCGCACAGCGCGGCTACGGAAAAGGTGGCGAACGCAGTCGAGCACGCTCGTCAGGGAATTCAGGAACGGTTCGGTTCGGACAGCGCCGTGCTGATCGATGGTGAATTGCAGGCCGATGCGGCGATCATAGAGGAGGTGGGAGCGTCAAAAGCGCCCAACAGCCAGGTGGCGGGACGCGCCAAAGTTCTCATCTTTCCCGATTTGAATTCCGGCAATATTGGCTACAAGCTTGTGGAACGGCTTGCAGGCCTCAAAGCGTATGGCCCGATCATTCAGGGCATGCGTTTGCCTGTAAACGATCTCAGCCGGGGTTGCAGCGTCGAGGACATTGTCGGCGTGGTCGCCATTACTGCGGTACAGAGCCAAATGCAACGCAAAACCACCTCACAATCCAGCGCTAAAGCAAACACGTAAACCGAGGAGCAAAGACGGGGCGCCCATGAATTCTGAACGAGGAACCGACCACAAGACACAGCAGTTCGAAGATCCCTCCTGCGCTGGCAGCGCCACGTGCGTATGGCCGGAGCTATTTCGGCGCGAAGTCGGCGACTGGCCCGACGCTGGCGAATCCCGTCAGAAAGTGCTTATTCTGAACAGCGGCTCCTCTTCCATCAAGTTCAAGCTTTTTGACGCCGACGGCGGGCAACAGGTTTGCGGTAGCGGCATCGCCGAACGTATAGGGCTCTCGGGCGCGGCCATCCGCTATTGCTTTCGGGTAAGCGAGGGCAATAAGTATACGAATTGCTTTATGCGGGAGCCCTCGGAGGTCGATATCCCTAACCACTCGGTAGCGCTCGAGTTGATTTGCAAGCTGATGCTCGACGAGGAGACAGGCATCGTCAACGATGTGTCGGATATCCTCGGCATTGGGCATCGCGTCGTTCATGGCGGAGAGAAGTTTCTGGACTCGGTCATTGTCGACGACGCGGTAATCGAGGGCATTAACGAGTGCGCCCGGTTGGCCCCTCTGCATAATCCTCCGGCCCTTCGCGGTATTGAAGCCGCCCGCGAGCACTTTCCCAACACGCCGCAGGTGGCTGTGTTTGACACCGCATTTCATCATACAATGCCTCCATGGGCGTATCTCTACGGGATTCCAAAGCGTCTTTACGAAGAGCATGGAATACGCAAATACGGATTTCATGGGACCAGCCACAAGTACGTTGCCGAGAAAGCAGCGGCGAAGCTGGAAAAGCCTATTGAAGATACTAAGATCATCACCTGCCATCTGGGCAATGGCAGCAGCATCACCGCCGTCAAAGGCGGCAAGTCCGTCGATACCAGTATGGGCTTGACGCCGCTTGCTGGGGTGATGATGGGCACGCGCTCGGGCGACCTTGATCCCTATATCCCGTTGTTTATGATTCGTGATTTGGGCATGACGCCAGATGAGGCCGAACGCACATTGAATCGGGAGAGTGGTCTCGAAGGCATTTGCCGGCACACCGATATGCGCGACATCGAGGCGTTGGCGGCTGAGGGTGATCATGACGCGGAGCTGGCTCTCGATATGTTCGCCTACCGCATCGCGCAATATGTAGGCGCGTACGCCATGGTAATGGACGGTGTCGATGCTATTGTCATGACTGCTGGAATCGGAGAGAAAGACGCCCTCATGCGTAAGCGTATACTTAAGAGCGCGCGTTACCTTGGCGTTGAACTCGATGAGGAGGCAAACAACAACAACGCGGAACGGATTTCGACGCCTGAGTCGAAGGTGGCGGCTCTGGTAATTCCGACAAACGAGGAACTTATGATTGCGCGGGATACGCTGCGCTTGGTGCATACTCCCCGCTCACGGCGGCGCAGCAAGACCGGAATGTCTTAACGATCTGTTCTCCTCTATCGTCTGCCGGCCCCACAGTCTCTTCCCAACGGCGGCTGTGGGGCCAACCTTTGGTCCCCGTTCGTCTGGCGTTTCGGGCGCGGTTGTTAAGGCTGGCTATCGCCTACTTACCCACTCGGCGAGTGAACGCGGCCATTGCCCGGGAACGAATGAGTCGGGGTTGCGCCGTTCTTTCCGGGAGAGAGTTAGCGGGACGCTCATTAGACACGGATTGGGGTTTTCTGTCTCTTTCCCACGCCACTCCCGGAATGTGGTATCCTACCGCCGCCTATCGGGCCTGATTCCCGGAAAGCGCTGTGTGGCAATGCGCGACTTACCTGTGGGCGCGCCGGGGCTGCTATTGCGGGCGGCCCCGTGGACCGGGATGAAGCCCGTCTCGCCTGGACGATAACCGACAACACCAGAATCAACTAAGGCAGTTAACACTATGGGTATACCTCGGGATCCCGATCCCATTGCATTGTTCAAGAAGTGGTATGCAGCGGCGCTTCAGCTTGATGTCGCTGAGCCCACTGCCGTGACGTTGGCGACGGCCGATGCGGAGGGACGGCCGTCAGCGCGTGTAGTGCTGCTCAAACACGTAGACGAGCGCGGCTTCGTTTTCTACACGAATCTTGTGAGCCAAAAAGCGCGGGAAATCGAAGAGAATCCCCGCGCGAGTATGTGCTTCTATTGGATGCCATTGGCGAAACAGGTCCGCGTAGAGGGGTCCGTTTCGTTAGTGGATGACGAAGAAGCCGATGCGTACTTTGCTACGAGACCGCGGAGCAGCCAGATAGGGGCATGGGCCTCCAAGCAGTCGCAACCCCTCACAACGCGGTTCGAGTTGGAGAAACGGGTTCTCAAGTACACCGTAAGATTCAACGTGGGCAGAGTGCCGCGGCCAGCCTTCTGGTCCGGTTACCGCCTCGTCCCCGAGCTCATCGAGTTCTGGCAATCCATGCCCGCCCGCCTGCATGATCGGTTGCGGTACACCCGCACCGCCGAAGGCTGGCGCCACGAAACGTTGTATCCGTGAACCGCCCGCTGTCTACTCCTCTTCCCGCGGGATGATGTCTGGATTGACGTTGGCCAACGCCAAGCGCAGCCGCATATCCCGGTATTCGTAGAAGCGCGCAAACAATATCGCCCACGTCCCGTCATATCGGAACAACTGTGGCCGAGCGCGCGTAGTCGTCTCAACCGTAATAATGGGGTTTTGTGGGTTCTCCTCGTAAGGGCCAAGCAGTTCGTCGGCATACGCGAGGCCGAAACCAGGTTGGCCGTCCCAACTGCCGCTGTAAACCGTATACCATCTGCCGTCCGAGTAAACCGGACGTGTGCCCGGCGTGAAATCGCCCCGAAACTCTTCGGCATGCTCGAACGGCCCGGCTGGTTCATCGCTGACGAGCATTATCGTTCCATACGAGCGGTCCTCGCCGGTGCGGTTGGTTCCCGCGACATTGAGGTAATACCGGCCCTCGTGATAAATCGCCCAGCTCGGATAGATCCGGCCTTCCGTTTCCAGCTCTTCTTCGGTTGCTTCGATGCGGTCCGGAACGGCGTTGACATAGTCGTCAATGGTGATAGTTGGCCCCTCCGCATAACGCCAATTCAGCAAATCATCGCTAAATGCTGTTCCCCCTGCGCGGATGCCGGGGTAATCTCCATTCGAGTCGCCAAAATACACGACCCATTGCTCATTACTTTCGTCGTATAGCATGGCGCGCGGCATGGCCCGGTGACTACCCTGCCAATCCTGCACCTCGTACAACACGGGGTTGTCGGGGTAGTCGTGCCAGTCAACAAGATTCCGGCTGAATGCCAGGCTGCCGGTTTGCTGCGAAGCAAACCCTT
>PUMX01000383.1 GCA_003552485.1 Candidatus Hydrogenedentota bacterium | reverse complement strand
CGGCTCCGGAAATCGAAATCGGGCGAGCCGTCGCCGGTCAAGTCGCGGGTAGCGAGGAAATAGGTCCGCAACGCGGTGAAGTAATACCTAGCGTCTGGGTCCTCGTAATACACAGTTTCCGGATGGTTTACGAGTGATTCATCGTCATGCGTCGCCACGACGCCGCTGGTGTGTTCCTGCGGCCCCATGCTAATCAGCACGAAACTGTCATATACCGTGGGACGCCGCCGCACGCGGGACAGGCGCGGATCGTCTTCCGGCCACATACGGGCGTACATTCGCTGTTCAAGTGTCCCCGCATCTACGTTGCGATGATAGAAGTCACGCACGAGCTGCGCGTCATCGCTGTTCACCGGGATATAGACAAGCGGCCGGGGGTTATTCAACTGTTGGTTTACTTCGCCCGGCAGGTTGTTTCCATCATACAGGACATTGGGGAAATCGAAGCTTCCCGGCGCCTCTTGATCACCATAGGGGTGAAACTCCAGCAGATCAATATCGTTGTTTTGATTGGTGTCGTGGCTCGACGAGAAGGGATCGTAGTTGTCCACGCTGCGGTGAATATTCAACCGAGCCGTATACGGGATAAGGTTGAACCGCGCCCGATGGTTATCTGGATCGGTGTCGGGGTTTTGCAAATACCCGTAGGCCGGAGGGAACGTTCCGTGATCGGCTAAATACGTGCTGAGCGCCGTGCGCAAGTCATGCATCAGGCCTTCAGTGTTGGCAATGCGCGCCCGCTCGAGCACACGGGGCACCGCCACGGCGCTTATGGCGAACAGAATGGACAGGATTGCAATGACGGTGAGTAGCTCGATAAGGGTAAAACCCCGGTTGCGCGCGGTACTCATGGTCGTTTCCTTTTCGGTCAACGGGTCCCCAACACTCTTAATTGGATAATACCACGCGGTTGGCAAACCGTCAAATGCCGTTTTGCCGATCATGCCGGGAATTGGCGGGGCGCTTGGCGCAGAATTGAGCATGCCGGGAAGGTCTACGCAGCCGAGATCTCGTTTAGGGCCTAAGCCCGAAAAAGGCGGATGGATCGCCGGTGGAGTGTACATACGATCAAGCGCCACAGGTGGTTATGGCCCTTTGAGCCACGGCTGTCTCTTGCTTCCCTGCGTTATCTTGTCCCAAACCCCGGAGCACGCTGAATCAGACTGAATCTCTATGGATTCTCATCTTGAGGAACCGCGCGATTCTTGAAATCCGCCTAGTGGGTCCGTAGGATTAGCGGTGGCTGCGACAAATTGGGGCCGGACTCCGCGACTCTTCACGGTTTCGCGCCCCGGCCTTTTCCGTGAGATTCCCTGCGCGAGGGGCGGGCTCCCCTGCGCGACTTCTAATCTGCTTGTCTCATACAGCCATCACATTCACGATTCACGCGTTGCAGGATTTATGTGTATGACGTTCCTTAACAGCGCCCAGCAGACGGCCATTGAACAAGGCGACGGCCCGGTCCTTGTCTTGGCTGGCGCAGGCTCCGGCAAGACCCGGGTGATTGTAGAGCGCCTGGCTTGGCTCGTGAGCGAACGGGGGGTGGATCCCCGTAATCTGCTTGCGTTGACCTTCACAAACCGCGCGGCGAGCGAAATGCGCACGCGGGTCGCTGAACGGCTCGGAGTGGATCGACTCGCTGCGTGGGTGGGCACCTTTCATTCATTTGGCCTTTTTGTGCTTCGCCGCGATATCGAGCGTTTGGGCCGCCCAGCGGCTTTCACGGTGTTCGATGACGCTGATCAGCTAAGCCTGATGAAAAGGTTGGTCAAGGAGCTGCCCAGCGGCTGCGTACGCGTCTCGCCGCGCGAGGCGTTGAATTGGATCAGCCGGTTCAAACAATGGCTCCACTCGCCGAGCGAAGACGACGTCGGCTCGGCGGAGGACGAAACCTACCTCAAGTTGTGGCGGGCCTATCACGCGGCGACATACAATGCCAACGCCGTCGATTTTGACGACCTGCTGGTGCTTCCCGCCCGGCTGCTTGGCGAACATGCCGAGGTCCGCGAGAAATACCAGCGCCGGTACCGATATGTTCATGTCGACGAGTATCAGGACACCAACCATGCTCAGTTTGTGCTTGCGCAACATTTGAGCGCGGGGCACGGCAACCTGTTTGTGGTGGGTGACGAGGATCAGAGCATTTATTCATGGCGCGGAGCCGACCTCGACAACATCTTGCAGTTTGAGCAGACCTTCGAGGGGGCCCGCGTGGTCCGCCTTGAACAGAACTACCGCAGCAAAGAGTCTATCCTCAACTGCGCTAACGCGGTGGTCAGCCACAACCAGTTTCGGCTTGGCAAGACCCTTTGGACTGCGCAGGGCAAAGGAGACCCTGTGCGGGTCTATGAGGCCGCTGACGAAAACGACGAAGCCCAGTTTGTCGTGCGGGACATTACCGAGCGCCAGTTGCCGTTGAACGAAGTGGCGGTGTTGTTCCGCACCAATGGACAAGCGCGCGCTATTGAAGAGGCCTTCCGGCGCGGCGGGCTGCCGTATGTCGTGTACGGGGGTATGCAATTCTATAGCCGCAAAGAGATCAAAGACATCCTCGCCTATCTGCGCCTCTTGGTCAATCCGGCGGATGAGATCAGTCTGCGCCGTGTCCTCAACGTTCCCCCCCGCGGCATCGGCGGCGTCTCATTCCAGCGCATCGAGGAATACGCCAAGGAACGCGGCGTGGATCTGTTTTCTGTGTTGCGCGAAGTGGAGACCGACCAAACGTTGAGCGGGCGCGCGCGCACCTCGATTACGGCTTTTGTGCAGCTGATCGACGATCTCGCGCTCCAAGCGCGCAGCGCCGGCGTGGGCGCGCTCGTGGAGCGCCTGTTGGACGCCACGGGCTACCGCAAGTACGTCGAGCAAGGCGACGCCAAGGATTTCCGGGCGCGATTAGAAATTGTTGACGAGTTTGTGTCGTCGTGCCATCAATACGACCGGGACACCGGCGGCGACCTGACATCGTTCCTGCAGGATCTCGCGCTGGTGAGCGATACGGACAACCTGGATCCCGACGCGCCCACGGCTACGCTGCTAACGTGCCACAGCGCGAAAGGCCTGGAATTTGATCACGTCTTTCTTGTGGGGCTGGAAGAGGGCTTGCTTCCGCACGGGAGTTCGCTTGGCGACTCGGAAGAACTGGAAGAAGAGCGCCGCCTGTGCTACGTTGCAATGACTCGCGCCCGCGAGAGCCTTACCCTGGCTTGGGCGCGGTCGCGGACTATGTATGGCGAGCGGCGCACTGCGGCCGCCTCCCGCTTCCTCGATGAAGCCCCGCGGGACGCGCTTCATTGGATAGACGCGGAACCGGCGGCGCCTCGTCGTGCAGCGGCGTCGGCCCCGGCAGGCGTTGACGCCACGCGCATACAAATGGGAACCCGGGTGCGCCATGCTAAGTTTGGGGATGGCACGGTTATGTATACGTCTGGGTCGGGCGCCAAGCTGCGGGCGCGCATCCGTTTTCAGACGGGACGCACCCGTGAGTTTCTGGTGAGCCGGGCCCCATTGGAAATCGTGGAAGGAAACTCATCGTGACGCTGGACGAGCTGCGGGCTAAGATCGACGCCATCGACGCCGAAATTCTCCGGTTACTGAACGAACGCGCCCGGCACGCCGTGGCGATCGGACGAATCAAGAGTGAGACCGAGACCGCGTGTTATGTGCCTGAGCGGGAAAAGCTCATTTTCGAGGCGCTCAAAGAGAAAAACGAAGGACCCTTGCCGAACAAGGCCGTGCTCGAGATCTTCCGCGAGATCATCAGCGCCACCCGCGCGCTCGAGAGGCCGATTAGCGTCGCCTTTCTCGGCCCCAACGACACGTTCAGTCACATGGCGGCGTTACGCATCTTTGGCGCGATGGCCGAGTATCATCCCGTCACCAATGTTTCCGATATTTTCACGGAAGTCGAACGCAAGCGCGTGGACTATGGCGTCGTGCCTGTCGAAACCTCGATGGGTGGGGGCGTGAGCGATACGTTGGACCGTTTTTTGACCTCGGACCTCAAGATCGTGAATGAGGTGCTCCTGCATATCAGCCAGAACCTGTTGTCGAACAGCCCTCTCGAGGAGATCGTCAAGGTCTACTCGAAGAACCAGCCGTTCGTGCAATGCCGGTTATGGCTGCGCTCGAACCTCCCGAACGCCGAACTCGTCGAGACGCGCAGCACTGCCGAAGCGGCGCAAATCGCGGCGAATGAGCCGGGCGCGGCCGCGATCGCCAGCGACTTGGCGGCCCGGACCTATAATCTCGGCATTGTGGCGTCAAGTATCGAGGACGCGCCGCACAATTTCACCCGTTTCTTTGTTATTGGACGCCAAATGGCCGATCCGACGGGACACGACAAGACTGCGATTCTATTCGCGATCAAAGACAAGCCCGGCGCGCTCTATTCGTTATTGCAGCCGCTGGCGAAACGAGGCATCAATCTGACGCGCATCGAATCACGGCCCTCGCAGCGTCAGGCCTGGGAATACGTGTTCTTTGTGGACCTCATAGGCCATGCCGAGGAGCCGGAGGTGCGCGAGGCCATCGAGGAGCTCTCTCCTTACTGTGCGGATATCAAGATTCTGGGGTCTTTTCCGGAAGGGGAGCCACAGGAATGATCGCTGCGGATTGAGACGCGGCGTCGTTGTCTCCTCATCGAGCCGGATTTGCGTTACAATAGGCTGAAACGTAAGCCCCCGTGGCGGCGGTTCAGAGTAGAATCCACTTTATCTTACGCGGAGAACGGGTCCATGAAGAAGAAAAACATCGCTATTGTTGTCGTTATCGTGGGCTTGATTGCCATCGTTAACGCTTACCAAAGGCAGCCCGAGCGATTGACGGGTGATCACCTCGAAGAAATGCGCTTGGCCGCCGAACGTGAGCATCGCGCTCGAGTCGCGGAACAGGAAGAGCGGGAAGCAATTGCGGCGGAGCAATTGGCGGAGGAAAATGAAAGCACACCCCCTACAGAACCAGCAGAGGAGCTAGAAGTGTCGGAATCTTACCAGGTGGCGTTTGAGACCACGGCAGGTGATTTTGTGATCGAGGTGTATCCGGATTGGGCCCCAATCGGCGCGGAGCGTTTCCGTGAACTGGTTGAAGCGGAGTTTTTCGACGAGGCGCGCTTTTTCCGGGTTGTGCCGGGGTTCGTCGTTCAATTCGGCCTCGCGGCCGACCCGGATGTGACCGCTGAGTGGCGGGACAAGAACCTGCAGGACGAACCGGTCGGCGCGTCGAACGAAGCCGGCACAATTACTTTCGCCCAGTCAAGCGCGCCCAATAGCCGCACCACCCAGCTCTTCATTAACCTCGGCGACAATCCGCGGCTTGACCAGATGCGGTTCGCGCCGTTTGGCCGCGTCGTGGAGGGGATGGACGCCGTGCAGGCGATTAATCCGGAGTACGGAGAACGGCCTCATCAAGGGTTCATCCAGGCGCGTGGAAATGATTACCTCGAGCGGGAGTTCCCTAACCTCGATTACATCAAGACCGCACGCATCGTCGAGGACCACGATGAGGAGGACGGCGAGCAGGCTGACGAGCCTGAGGCGTAAGAAAGCGATCTTATCAGCGTAGCAGCCTTACCCCGCCGTTAGTAAGGCGCAGAGGTGAGTGGGCGACGCGGCAGAAGCCTAGTAAACGGGCTTGAACGCGAGACCCACACCTCTCCGGGCGTTTGCATCGCGCCACACCGCGGAGTATACTCAGTCCACCCCGCCGAGCGTGACTCATTCCGCTGTACCGGCGGGGTTCTTTGTAGCCAGACGAATACATTTTCCGGTTTCGCTTCATGGCGATGGGTACGGGCCACGTATGTCGCGTTACCCATCTACGAGCGAACGTTTTAGGCAGGACCACTCGTTCATTCATGGAAACTCCACTCATTCTCGTCACGAACGACGACGGTATCCAGGCCCCCGGCATCGAATTGCTTGCCAACGCGCTCGATGACTGCGGCGAGGTGTGGGTCTACGCGCCGGATCGCCAACAGAGCGCGGTTGGGCACGGCGTCTCGCTGCACCGGCCGTTGCGGGTTGGCCAGTACCGCGAGCGCTGGTTCATGGTCGATGGCACGCCGACAGACTGCGTCATGCTTGCGGTGCGCGATTTGCTGCCGCGCCGCCCGGCGCTGGTGGTGTCCGGCATTAATCCCGGCGCGAATCTCGGCGACGATGTGACGTATTCCGGCACGGTCGCTGGCGCGTTCGAGGGCATGCTTCAAGGGGCGCCGGCGCTGGCGGTGTCGGATGTTTCCTATGTGCCTAAACACATGCAGACCGCTGGCCGCGTCGCGACGATGCTGGCGCGGCGACTGCTCGAAGAAGGGCTGCCGCCAGACACCACGCTGAACGTCAATGTGCCGGATTTGCCTTACGAAGACCTGCAAGGCGTGGCTTTCACGCGGATGGGGCGCCGGCATTACGAAGACGACATTATCACCCGCCAGGATCCGCGGGGCGGATACTACTACTGGATAGGTGGGGTGCCTTCACACGTTGAGGAAGACGGGACCGATTTCGCCGCCATCGAGGCGGGCAAGGTGAGCATCACGCCGTTGCAGCGCGATCTCACCAACCATCACGCCCTGGAAACCTTGACAGGTCAGGAACTCGCGCTGTAGGCGGCGCGGTCTTCGAACAGCGCAAAGGGGGAATATCTACACGCCGATGACCGAACCACTGGAGCCGAACCTGGCCTCAGCCGCCGCGCCGGAACCGCGCCCTCTTTCCGAGGAGATCAGCGAAATCTTCGGGTATCACGAGCAAGCGGCGACGGTGGGCGCGGTTCTTGACCGAATCAGCCACAGGAGCTTCGGTGTGTTGCTGGCCATCCTCGCCTTGCCCTCCGCCATGCCTTTGCCTGCGCCAGGCTACGCCATGCCTTTTGGCATTGTGCTGGCGTTTCTGGGGTTTCAGATCATGCGGGGACGCGAGACGCCATGGCTGCCCGAACGGGTGTTGAGCCGGCGGATCGGGGCGAGCCGCCGCGGGGCCGAATCGGGCAACCGCTTGGTGGGCTGGATGGTGTGGTTCGTGATGCAGGCCGAGCGGATTCTGAAACCCCGGCTTCAGTTTCTTTACGCCAACCCAGTGTTCGTGCGGGGGAGCGGCGCGGTTGTGCTGATCTGCGCGTTATCCATGTGCACGCCCATACCCTTGACCAACACCTGGCCCGCAGTGGGCGTGTTTCTCATCGGGATGGGTTTTCTCGAAGAGGATGGCCTCTTTGGGTTGACGGGAATCGCGACGGGCTTAGCAGGTGTGGCGTTCGCCGTTGTGGTGGTTGTGCTGGTCCTGTTGCTTGGCCATGCCGCAGTGGATCTCGTCAACGATGCTATTCGTGATTTTCTTCCGGGGCGTTAGGCCCCGTTGGTGGTGCGGCGTCTTGGGCGCCGTCTGGCGCCGGTTCGGCATCATCGCCCGCCGCTTTGGCCCCGTCTTCCTTGGGGGGCGCATCCTCCGTCTGCGTGTTCTCTTCTGCGCCTGATACGCCGCCGGCTGGGACGCTGCCGTCCATGGCCGCCTCGCCATGCTCATTGATGGCGTCCAGCAGGTTGGATACTTGCGCGTTTGCGCCCTCAAGGTGTTGTAGCGCCTGATCGAGCTCTTCGTCTATTTCAGTGAAGTCTTCGTCACGGCGAATCTTGATTTTCGATTTCCGAGCCATAT
>PUMX01000269.1 GCA_003552485.1 Candidatus Hydrogenedentota bacterium | reverse complement strand
TAGATGTCAGGAGCCAACTCTTTGATGATGGAGAGCGGGGTGGGGTCGGAAAACACGCAGAGATAGTCTACGCACTCGAGCGCAGAGAGGACCAACGCTCGATACTGCTCATTGACGACGGGCCGCTCGGGACCTTTCACCCGCCTAATTGATTCATCGCTATTGATGCCCACGATGAGGACGTCGCCCAACTCGGCAGCATTGACGAGATAGCTGATATGACCAGCGTGCAGGATATCGAAACAGCCATTGGTCCACACGATCGTCTTACCCTCGCTCCGCAGGCGTTCAACGATTTCGCTGAGTTCATCAAGGGTATGCAGCTTCGAGGGCCCCTTCCGTTCGCCCTCAAGACTCCGCGTCAGCTCATTGGCGCTTACGGTCACAACACCCTTTTGGGCCACAGCGACACCGGCCGCCGCGTTCCCCAGTGCGGCCGCTTCAAGCAAACTTGCGCCAGCAGCCAGGCTTACCGCAACAGTGGCCGTCACTGTGTCGCCCGCGCCGGTGACGTCAACGGCTTTCACGGGCTCACATGGCGCGTCCGTCGTGGAGCCATCCTCGGCGAAGATAGTAATACCTTTGGGCCCGCGCGTGACGAGGGCGTTGCGGCATATTTGCGTCAACTGGCGCCCCGCTTCGTATAGCGACGTCTCATCCACGACGTCGACGCCCACGCCAATGCCCGCTTCCCGGTCATTGGGAACCAGCACATCGAAACCGTGAAAGGCCCCCGCTCGCTCGCGGCTATCACCCACGGTCCAGCACCCCTGCTTGCGCGCCACGTCAACCACGGTTTTAAGCACGCGGTCCGTGGCCACCGAACAGACTTGGTCACCCACTACGATTGCGTCCACCTCCGGCCCCAAGCGCTCGATTTCTGCGATTATCGCTTCTTCGAGGGCGCCATCGACCCACGCCGGCTTGGGCGTATCCGTCCGCAATACCTCTTGCGAAGGAGCGTTAAACGTTCCCGCTCGCAGCTTCCCGTACGTGTTAGTTGGGCGATCCTTTGCGATGACGACACCGGAAGTTTCGACGCCTAACCGCGCGAATTCCTTGAATACAATCTCGGCATTGGGGTCATCGCCCACATAGCCAACCATGTAGGTCCGCGCGCCCAACGCCGCAACGTTACACGCGGCATTACCGGCAGCCCCTGGGTTGTGACGGCGGTCGTGAACTTCAAATATTGGAATGGGCGCTTCAAGGCTGATGCCTGTCATCAGACCAAAAACATTTTCGTCAAGATAGATGTCGCCTACCACCATCACGCGGGCGTTGCTGAACCGGCCGATCAACTCGCTATAGGGCTGCTTTTCCATGAAATCAAGAACTCCTCACGGTTGGATAACTGGAACCTCGGGATTGTAGCGAAGCTGAATGGCGTGATCAAAAGCCCGGCCTTCTTAAAGACCCGGGCTACGATTGTTTATGGCTAAGTTCCGCCTCATTCAACAAGTCTTACACGGTAGTTTACATCGAATGTCAGGTCGGTTACGCCGTATTGATGGGATGCTCGCGCAACCACTGAATAATCGGCGCATGTACTTCCGACTGCCCGTAGCGGGCGAACGCCAGGTCGATGTGGGAGTAATCCGCGCAATGACCGTTTTCCTTCGAAAGCACAAGCAACCACTTGTCGTCGTGCGGGATCTGGTCAAAAAAACGGCGCGCATTGACCAATGGCGTGAGGGGATCGCCCGCGCCGTAAATGGCGAGCAAAGGCGGACGGAGTGTCTTCAGTCCTTCGCGCACATCTATCCCGTCCCCAATAATCCAGGTATTCGTGACGGCCCATTGTTCGAGCGGCGCAGCGACGCCGTAGGGCGCAAGATCCATGAGCCTGAAAAAGGTTCCCGGCGTTACGCCTGGATGCAGGTTGCGCCAGTTGATGGGAAACATGCGCAGATTGGGCCGCAGCATGGCCACAACAGGCGCGCCCCAGCGGGCCAGGAAGGCCACGAGTGGAAACGCATATCGAATGAACACACGCAAGAGCCTGTGCCGGCTGATGCATAGTCCGTCAAAGCATGGCGGGGCGCCCAGCGTCGCTGCAGAGGCCACTGGCAACTCCTCCCAGGCGCTATCGGCCATATACAACAGCATGCCGCCCAGCGAATGTCCCACCCAATGCAGTTTTGCGAAACCGGTCTCGGCGCGAATATGCGCGATAGTGGCGGGAAGATCATGCATAAGGATGTCATCCATGGCGGCGGCGGTTCGCTGAACGCCGGCGGGCGGCTTCGCGCTGCGACACGACCGGTAATCAAGGATCCAACAGTCATATCCAGCCCCAGCCAGGGATTCAACGATGGACGCGTTCAGCGGCTCCTCGAAATTCCAATGATTGCTGAAGGCGCCGTGGCACAGTAACACGGGCTCGCCGCGGCCATCGTCATTTCGCGGCCGATAGCGGTGCACCGTGATGCGCCAACCGTCGCCGGTGGCAATGGAGATGATCGCGTCCGCCCGCGTAACTGCCGGATACCGCCAACGCCAGATGAACCACGTAATCGCGACAAAGGCCGCGCCAAGCAGCAGAACGCCCACTACAATAGCGGCGCCGCTCATGACGCGTCTTCCGTAGACGTTTCTCCGGACAGATGCTCTTTCACCCGGCGCGCCAGCGCCTGAGTGAAACCGGGCAGGGCGGCAATGTCGTCCTCAGCCGCATTCCGCACAGCGGCCACGGAACCGAAGTTGTTAAGCAGTTTCTTCGCTCGTTGCGGACCAATCCCGGGGATATCCACCAAGGTTGTGCGCACCATGGCCTTTCCGCGGCGCTTCTTGTGGTACGTGTTGGCGAACCGGTGCGCCTCGTCGCGGATGCGGGCCAAGTAATTGACCGCGGGCGCGTGCTGCGGCAACACGATGGGGTTGGCGCGCCCGGGTACGAAGAACCGCTCGGGGGAACGCGATCCATCGCCCTGCGCGCGGCTCTTGGCGATGCTGGCGGCGGGCAAGTCTTCGATCCCTAGATCCTGAAACACGGTAGTGGCCACCGCAAGCTGGCCCTTGCCGCCGTCAACCAGCACCAAGTCCGGCAGATCATTCTCCGACACGGCCCGGCGGTATCGGCGCAATAGCACCTCGCGCATCATGGCGAAGTCGTCCTGACCCTCGACGCCGCGGATGGCGTAATGACGGTAGCGTTTCTTATTCGGCTCGCCACCCTCGAAAACCACCATGGACCCGACAGCAGCGCCGCCTTGCGTCGTGCTGATGTCGAAGCACTCGATACGATTGGGCGTGCGCGGCAGTTTGAGCGCCTCGCGGATATGATGCAACAGGTCCGTGTTGGCTTGCTGCGCTAGCTGCTTCTCCTCGAAGCTGCTCTTCGCGTTACGGTTAGCCATCTCCACCATGCCCCGCTTGTCGCCTCGTTGCGGCCAGTGGATGACAACGCGTCCATCGCGTTGTTCTGCGAGAATAGCCGCGAGCGTTTCGCTATCGTCCAACGGGATCGGCGTAAGAATCTCTGGGGGGATAAGCGCCCCTTCGCCGTAATACTGCAGTAACAGCGAACTCATCGCCTCTTCAATCGGCATTTCGGAAAGCTTGAAGGTGAACGAGCGGCCGCCCGTCAGTTTTCCGCCGCGGAAAAACAGCACCTGCACTTCCGTGTAGCGGCCATGATGATGCAGGCCGAAAACGTCCGTATCGCCGGCGGCGCCAGCCTTGACGGCGCGTTGCCGCTCCGTCGTCTGTTCGAGGGCGTACAGGCGATCCCGGGCTTCAGCGGCGCGCTCGAACTCGAGCGCCTCGGCGTGAACCCGGATCTGTTCTTTCAGGCGCTTCTTAAGTTCATCGCTTCGCCCTTGCAGCGCAAGCTGCACCTGCTCGACGATTTCGGCGTATCGCTCCTTGTCGATATACCCCACACACGGCGCGGCGCATTGCCCCATCTGATAGTAGAGGCACGGCCGCGTGCGGTTGTTAAGCACGTGGTCCGTACAGGTGCGCAGTGGAAACAGCTTCTGAATGTAGCGTAACGTTTCGCGCACCGCGTTCGCGCTCGAATAGGGCCCAAAGTACTTGGCGCCGTCACGCCGGATCTTGCGCACCACGGTAACGCGAGGGAAATCATGCTGCACGTTCAGGCGCAAGCTGACGTAGGTCTTGTCGTCCTTGAGCTGAACGTTATAACGCGGCTTATGCTCCTTGATCAGACTGTTTTCAAGAAGCACCGCCTCCTTGTCGGTGGTAGTAACCAGAAAATCGATGCGCGCCACGCGGCGCATGAGGAATTTTACCCGGTAGCGCTCGTCTTGTTCGTTGATGTAGGACCGAATCCGCGCCCGCAGGTTCTGCGCCTTGCCTACGTAGATAACCTTATCGTTCCTATCACGCATCAGATAACACCCAGGGGCGGCAGGCGCCTGAGTCACGTCGAATGAAGCGCGAAAGGCGTCCGGATCTTTCCGGCTGGCCTGATCCTGGGGGATAAGCAATTGTGCGTGACTAGTGGCTTCGGGAATACGTTCCATGATCTCAGCTTACCACACCGCAAAAGCCCCACGGCAAGGCGGCCCCAGCGTTTGGCAAACGCTTATCCCCCTGAGCTTTGACCGGCGGTGCTCCGATTCCCAGGTTGATTTTGCAGTCTATTCCCGTGGCCCGTATACTGCAATGACGTTCCGCGTTGGGCTTCGATTCCCAGACATCAGGCCCCAAGCCCTTGGGGAAGCGGTGAGGCGCGCTGAGCGGCGCTTGGCGGGCCCCTTGAACCGCGCATCGCACGCTATTCCTGGCGTATTGAAGGTGACAGCAGATAACCGCATGACGACACATAATCCGAGTGAGATCGCCCGCCGCGAAAACGACCTGTGGTGGGTGAGACGCCTGACACTGCCCATAACGGCGATTTGGCTAACCACATTAGTGATTCCCGCCATTCTGCATCCGCAGCCCTACGCCACTTTATGGCAGTCCGTATTGGGACAGCTTGTGGCGGGCCGCATTTTCGGCGTGAGCATGGGAGTACGCAATGACTACAACGCACTAATGATCGTGAATCAGGCGGCTATCCAGGATGTGGTTTGCCTGTTGCTACTTTATCCGCTGCTCATCGCCGGATATCGCAAAGCGATCCATCTGAACGTTGTCGGCCCAGTGATCTCGAACATCCGCGACAAGGCGGAACGCAACCGTAAGCGCATCAAACCGTTCGGCGCTATAGGCCTCGTCGTGCTCGTTTTTATCCCGGCCTGGAGCACAGGCGTTGTGCCCGCCGGAATCGTGGGACACCTCATTGGCTTGAGCGTGCCAACAACGCTCGTCGCCGTCACGATAGGCAACGCGCTTGCCGTCTTGGCATGGGTGGTGTTCTTCGATTTCATGCGCGATATCTCCGAGCAGATCGCGGATATGGCGCCGATGATCATTCTCGTCGCCGCCATCGTGAGCGCCATCATTCTACAGGTGTTGCACCTGCGGCGCATGTGGCGAAAGCGTCGGGCGTTGCGGCGCGCCCGGCGGGAGGAACAGAGCGCCGAGGCCTCAAGGGAAACGTCATAAACCAAGGCGACATATCGCGCCCTCTATCCGCGTCGTATAACGCGCCGCCCCCTTATCATACGACGCCGTCGGAGCACGATTAGGGCGGCGGCGCGCTATCTTCATCGTCCTTCGCGGCCACTGCTGCTGTCGTGCTGTTCTCCCTGAACAACACAGTGAAAGCGACCGTGACAATGAATGCCACGGCGGTCGGAACCGCCCATATGGCTGGCCACTGGAATACACCGTCGACGGTGTGGGTATCCACCACGGCCCCTGCAACGAACAAACCGATCGCCCTCCCTACCCCGTAGGTAACCACAGCGATCAGCCCTTGGGCGCTTGATCGCAAATGAGCCGGCGCTTTGTTGTCCACGTAGATCTGCCCTGTAATGAACAAGACAAAGCAGACACCGTGAAACAAGACGCCGAGGTAAAGCATCCAAGGGGTATTGAATTCGTAACCGAGGGAGAAGAGCGCATATCTCCCGACCCAGAACAGCATACTGACAACCATGAGCGCCTTGACGTTGAACCGCACAAAGAAATACGGCATCAAAAACAGCACCACGGCTTCCGATACCTGGCCGAGCGTCATCATTCCGGCTGGGTTGCGTATGCCGGCGTCGTGCAGAAATGGATTGGTGAAGTTGCCATAGAAAGGCACGGAGACGCAGATCAGCAGCGAAGCCCCCACGAACACAGCAAACGCCCGATCCCTCATGAGGCTCAGGGCGTCTAGCCCCAGAAGCCGCTGCACGGTAATCTGCTGGCCAGCCGCGCGGGGAGGCGTCTTAGGCAGTGAAAAGCTGTAGAGCCCCATGATCACCGAACACAGGGCCGCAATATGCAGCGGAATGGGCGTGGGCTCGATCGTCTCTCCGTAAATCGCCGCGCCCACCGCCACAATAGCCCAACCTGCGACAATCCAGCCGATGGTCCCATACACCCGGACCGGCGGAAAGTCCTTTTCGGGAGTTTCCATTTGACTGAACGAGATGGAATTGGTCAGCGCGACGGTGGGCATGTAACACAGCATGTAGGTAAGCAACACGAAGAAAAACGGCACTGGCGACGTAATGAACGTAGCCCAATACATAAACGCCGCGCCCACGAGATGGAGCGCGCCAAGAACACGTTGCGCCTCGAAGAAGCGGTCGGCCACCATGCCCATGAACAACGGCGAGATAATGGCGGCCCAAGCCGTGGTGGTATAGACGAAACTTACGTCACTACCCGAAAAACCTTGAGTCAGTAGGTATGTAGGCAGCGTTACTACCCATGCGCCCCAAATGAAGTATTGGAGAAACATCATAACGCAAAGTTGGATGCGGGTCGTGGTGCTCATATTGAATCAACGCTCTTCCACGGAGTCGGCTGCTGAGGCGGCTGGCCTTACGTGCTACCACACAGGCGCACTCGGCGCACAAGATAGGCGGTTCTTGGGGTTCCGCCGGTTTGTGGGCGGAATGGAGAGCAGTAACCCTGCCCTCACAATAAACTCCGGCCGCGGCCCCGCCTGGCTGCGCGCCCATAGACGGAGACTACGGCCGGAGCACGGTTCTTCTCCGGAAATTTCGGCCGCTAGTGGTTACTGTCTTTCGGTTTGGCCAGAACCCGGCCGCGCCATACCAGCACACCGCCCGCGATAAGCAGCACCACGCCGGCAATGGCGTTCACCACCATCGCGTGTGGGCGTTCGGCGAAGAAAGTGCCGATTAGCACCGCAATCGCCAACACGGTGACGAAAGCCCCCAGAATGGTAAGCGTTTCGGAATCGCGCGTACGATGTTTGGCTTGTTCTTCCGGCGACATACCTGGATCATATTGGATCCGCGTGGTTGAGCTTTCCGGTTGTTGGTGTTGTTCGTCACTCACGGTTCAAGGCTCCTCTCTCAGAAATACAAGTACACAAACACATGGGGCAGCATGGATACGATCGTCCAAATGCGCAGATCGTAGTACCATGCATCACCCGGCGCGTCAAGGTTGACGTATTCCTTCTTAAGTAGGAACACGCCAATCATTGCCAGAACGAACAAGCCCACGGCGCTTGCTCTCCATACTGGCTCGGGAAATATGGCCAGGAAGCTGTTGATGGGGTCAAACACGGGCCTGAATATGGGTAGGAAAACCCATGTAATCGTTTCGGTGAAAGCTTCGAAGAACCGTTCCATTACTCCACCCTTTCC
>PUMX01000355.1 GCA_003552485.1 Candidatus Hydrogenedentota bacterium | reverse complement strand
GACGACTGGGTGAGCACCGTCGCCTTTTGGTATCAGGACGAGCCCGTTGAACTCACCGAAGGCATCGCGCCCGTCGAGGAACGCACGCCACCATACCGCGTTATGCCCGCCGCCGACATTCTCGTGGGCGCCGAGCCCGAGGAAGGTCTGAGCACCAGTGGACCCCAGGTCGAGTACACGCCGGGACACAGCGACACCGAACTTACATTCGAGTTCGAGGTCGACGAACCCGGGCTCTACCAGATCAACGCGATGATTATGCACTCGGTCTTCTCGAGCATCTATCAGCCCTACCTCAACGGCGAGCCCTTGGGCGAAGCCATGGACCTGAACATGACCGGCGCCGACCCGTTGTGGGTGCGCTTTGACTTGCATGAACTCGATGCGGGAACGCACACCCTGAGCTTTGAAGGCGTGGGCGCCTCGCCGAATCAACGCACCAAAGCGCCCGATTTCTACGCCTTTGGCATGCACTACCTCATCCTGCTCCGCATGGAGGATTTCGACGGCTACCAAGGCGCGCTGAACCGCATTCTCGATTAACCTCTGTCAGATAGACATAGAACCAGTCTTTCTTGGCCGCCCCGGCCACGTGTCCGGGGCGGCGGCTTTTTGGGGGCTAGGCATGACGGCGGCCTCAAGAAGCGCCGACTTGGTGTGCGCCCTGATATGGGCAACGGTTTGGACATGCTGGCTGCCCCGTGGAGAGGAAGCCGGACAGGGCAAGCTAAGACGCGGTGAAGAGGTGTTCTTCTTTTTGAGGCGGTTCCGAACGGATTGACACTCGAGGCGCGAACAGCAGGACTATGCTGCGCTGCACCAGTGTCACTTCCCTGTTACGATTACGATCCCGTTTCGTTGATCATGACGTTGGACAACACGCCGATTCCCTCGATGGCGGCGTCGATGCGGTCGCCTTCCTTGAGAAAGCTTCCGGTCGCCATGCCGACCCCGGCGGGCGTGCCCGTGGCGATGATATCGCCGGGCTCGAGCGTGATTGTGCGCGTGATAAAGGCGATGACCGCCGCGACGTGGAAGATCATCTGGTCCGTGCGCGCATCCTGGCGCAACTCCCCATTGACGTGGGTGGTAACGCGTTGCTGCTGCGGATCCGGCAGGCTGCGCGCGGAGCGCAGGCAAGGCCCCGTGGGACAGGAGCCGTCGTGCCACTTGCCCACAAGCCAGTCGAAGAACGCGTCGCGTTCGCGGGGCCGGCGATCAGGGAACGGCTGGTACTTGCGGTCGGAGATGTCGTTGACGACCGTGTACCCGGCTACGCAGCGGAGCGCATCCGCCTCGCTGGCGTGCTTCACACGCTGGCCGATCACGACGCCGAGCTCACACTCGTAGTCAATGTGATCCGGCGATACGCGCGGAATCGGGATTGGCGCGTTGGGATGATTGAGCGCCGTGATGGGCTTGCTGAACAAGTAGGGAAACGTTTCGGCGCGTTCCACGGCGATTTGCCCCTCTTCCTCGATATGCGACGCGTAATTGCCGGCAAGCAGAATGATCTTTGGCGGCGATGCAACGGGCGCGAGCAGTTCCACGTCCGCGGTCTGCACGGCCAGCGCATCACGTGCGCCGTTATCCTCCTCGATCCGCCGCGCCAGTTGGTGGGCGGGGCCGGCGGCGTCTCCCGGGCCAGTAAGGGCGAGGGGATCATTGACTGCTTGGCTGTCGAGGCCCGCCGCCGCTTCAGCGAAGCGCGCGGCCGCCTCGGAAACGGGTACAACGATGGTGTCGTAATAGAAACCGGTTTGGATATCCCCATTTTGCCGGTATCGGCATATTCTCATGACGTGCTCCCCGTTGTTGAGGCAAGGTGTGCGTGTTGTCGGATGGCGTTGCCGGCGGGTGCTTCGGCGCAGCCCATGCGCCGAGGTCTTCGCATATTGGCGCTGCGCAATTGTATCCATGCGCCCGATTCGTTCGCAACCACGTACGCGGTGCGGTATCGCGCGCGCCTACTTGATCTCGCGCCGCCGCGCGATTGAGACCGGCGCCCTCCTGCCCCGAGGCGGCGCACAAGACTCTTTAGCGATAGCCAAAACTAAACGCCGCGGGCACAACAACACTGTTCTGCAGCGTTGTTACACCCGCAGCGATCGCTTCTTAATCCATGGGAGAGGAAGCAAAGGCGCTTCGAGATACGGCCGCGCCGCGCTATTCCTCCTCGTCGCCTTCCTCGGACTCGGGAGGGCGTACGGTGAAGGCCATGCCTTCCTCGCTGTCCTTGACGTCAAGTACGGCGCCGTCCAGACGCTCGCTGACGGCCGGCTCGATCACCATGATCAAGTCCTCTTCCTGCATGATGACTTGGTCGTCTTCATTCTTGTTGTCAAGAGCCAGGTTCAAATCGCCCTCGTTGTCGAAGACGAGACGCAGCACTTGGCCCGCCTCATGGTCGACATTGTCAAGCACCTGCTTCAAGGCCGCCGTGGCGTCATCCGTTACCGTGAGTGCCATTGGTCGTGGCCTCCTTTCTGATTTCTTTGCATGGCGCAGTCAACCGGTGACCACGCGCTGGCTTTCGTTGGGTTGTAAAACTTTACCCTACCGCACCGGTCGGCGCCGTGTCAAAAAAAGCCAATTGCGCCGGAATAACTCCGGATTCCCGTTAATGGCGGATTGCGTTTCGCCGCCCGTTGTGGTGAAATTGCCCTTAGGCCACCCTTGGGGTGGCGACACTGGCGTAGAGCCAAAGGAGACATGCTGTGGATCGAGCACTGACGAGGCGGCGCTTCCTGCGCAAGTCCGCAACGCTAGCCTTGGCCGGAGCAGCGGGGCCGCAAATACTGCGGTCCGGCGTGTTGGCGGGGCGCGGCAATCCGGGAGCGAACGACCGCATTGTGGTCGCTGGCATTGGCGCCGGCGCGATGGGGCGTGGATTGCTCTACCACATGGCGCGTTTCGACGACATTGCTGTGGGCGCGGTGGCCGATGTTGACCTGAGCAAAGGAGGGCCCGTCGCCGAAGATCACGGAGTTCCCGCATATCAAGACTACCGAAAGATTCTTGACCGAGACGATATTGATGCGGTTCTCATCGCTACCCCCGAGCATTGGCACGGGTTGCCCGCCATTCACGCGGCCCAGGCCGGCAAGGACATTTACTGCGAAAAACCCGTTTCGCTTACCGTGCGCGAAGGCCGGCTTATCGCGGACGCAGTGCGTAAGCACGGCCGGGTCTTTCAGACTGGCAGCCAGGATCGCTCCCGCCGGCAGAATTGGGAGGCGTGCATGCTTGTGCGCAACGGGCGCTTGGGCAAGATTAAGCGGGTCATTGGCCATAATCATGCCTCGCCTGAGTTGAATGGACTCCCGGGGCACGACGCGCCCGCTGATCTTGATTGGGATATGTGGAACGGCCCCGTGCACCCGCATCCCTATCATCCGCAGTTCCGTGAAATGCGCGGCTGGGTCACCTTCCGCGATTTCGGAGGGCACAGCATGACCTCGAATGGAACCCATGGCATGGATCAGATTCAGTGGGCCCTAGGCATGGACGACGCCGGACCCATCGAAGTGTGGACCGAAGGGGAACCGTATCAGTCGTTGGTGCGCCGCGAACACGGCGTCGAGCAGGCCCAAGCGATCCAGACCCAGCCCAAGGTATGCATGCGGTATCCCGGCGGCATCACCATGGAACTGGGCGACGCGCCGCTGTGGGGCGGACGGTTCATCGGCGAAAACGGGGAGCTGACCATTGACCGGGGCGCATACCACGTGGATCCGCCTGAACTCGCCGAAGAACCGCTCGATGATGCCGAGATTCAGTTGGAACGCAGCGAACAGCATTACCGGAACTGGATCGAATGCATCAGGACCCGCGAGGATCCCATCACGCACGCGGAGATCGGCCACCGCTCGGCTACCGTGTGTCACCTCGCGAATATTGCCCGTTGGGTGAGCGAAGTGACCGGTGAAACAGGCGAACGCCTCGAATGGGATCCTCATGAAGAGAAGTTCATCAACAGCGGCTGGGGCAACCACTTCTTGGACCGGCCCCGCCGCAAAGCCTACGACTTCCCGGAACAGCTATGACCGCCGCGGCAACGGCGAACTTGTAATCAGACCGGCTGAATAATGTGGAAGCGTCTATTTCAAACCCGAGCCAGACGGCGCGCGGAGCTCATGGAGCAAGCCTTTCCTGCGGAGTGGCGAGCCATACTCGGCGAGCACGTTCCGTATCTCGAAGTTCTCACTGATGATGAACGGCGCCGGCTTGAAGCGCGCATACAGGTTTTCTTGGACGAAAAACACTTCGAAGGCTGCGGCGGCCTCGCGCTCACCGAGGCGATTCGCGTCGTCATCGCGGCCTACGCCTGCCTGCCGCTCATTAATCGCGAAACCGACTATTACCCCAACGTTGTCTCGGTGCTCGTATATCCCGACACCTTCCTCGCGCCGGACGAGGGCGCGCAACCCGACGGCACGGTGCTTGCCGAACCGGATCCGCGCGATGGTGAATCGTGGGACTGGGGAACGGTGATTATCGCCTGGGAACGGTTCCTGGCGCGCTACGAAGCAGCCGGACCGAACAACCTCATCCTTCATGAATTCGCCCACCAGCTTGACCTGGAGAACGGCGAGGTCGATGGCGCGCCGCTGTTGGAAGACGCCGATCAGTACGACGAATGGGCGCGCGTTTGCCGGCGCGAGTACGAGCGCCTAACCGCCGCCGCGGAAGGCAACGAACCGACGCTGCTGGATCCCTATGGGGCCGAGGAGCCCGGCGAGTTCTTCGCGGTGCTCGTCGAGACGTTTTTCGAAGCGCCTGTCGCCTTGCGCGAGGCGCATCCGAGCCTGTACCGGATCATGAGCAAGTATCTGCGCCAGGATCCCGCGGCGCGCCTGTCTGCGCAACCGGACAACGCGGGGTAGGCTTGTTTGGCTTGACTGCAACCATCACAGGTATAATGAGCGATGAACAATCGTGAATTCCATAGCAATGGAGGCGCTCTTGTCGATATGACAGCCTTTACTCGCACTCAAATCGCCACGGCTTTTTTGCTCAGTTCCGTGGTGCTGATCGTCGTGGGATGTGGCCCAGGCGAAACCCGCGTTGACCGCGGCACACGCGACGGCATCTTGCACATGGGCAACGACACGGAACCCCAGGACCTCGATCCTCACATTGTGACGGGCTTTCCCGAACACAAGATCCTCTCGGCGTTGTTTGAGGGGCTGGTTTCCTTGGATCCCGAGACGCTTGAGCCCGTGCCGGGCGTCGCCGAAACGTGGGAAGAGTCCGAGGACGGCCTCGAATACACCTTCCATCTGCGCGACGACGCGCACTGGTGCAATGGTGATCCGGTTACCGCTCACGATTTCGCCTATGCCTGGGAACGCATCCTTTCGCCGCGGTTGGGCAGCGAATACGCGTATATGCTTCACGTTATCGAGAACACGAAACCATTTAACGAAGGAGAAATCGCCGACTTCTCGGAAGTCGGCGTTGAGGTGGTAGATGATCACACGCTGGAGGTAACGCTCGAAAACCCGACCCCTTACTTCCTTTCCATGCATATTCACTACACGTTCTTTCCCGTGCATCAGGCAACCATCGAGGCTCATGGCGCCATGGACGAACGCGGCACGGAATGGACCCGCGCCGGTAACATGGTGTCCAATGGACCGTTTCGCCTCGCGGAGTGGCGGCCCAATGCGGTCATCCGGGTGGCGCGCAACGAGCATTACTGGGACAACGATACCGTGTCGCTTAATGGCATCGCCTTCTATCCCATCGACAGTTTGCAGACGGAAGAGCGCTCGTTCCGCTCGGGTGAGTTGCACTGGACCGGCGACGTTCCCATCAACCGCATCGATTGGCACCGCCGCAACAATCCCGAGGCCCTCGAGATTCATCCCTTTTTTGGAACCTACTACTTCCGCTTCAATGTTACCGAGCCGCCGCTTGATGATCCCAAAGTGCGCCGCGCCTTCGCCATGGCCATCGATCGCGAGGCCATCGTCGAAAACATTACTCGCGCCGACGAGGAACCGGCGCCGAATCTGACGCCGCCGGCCGCGGGATACGAGGCCAGAACGGGCATTCCGTATGATGTCGAGAAGGCGCGGGAACTGTTGGCGGAGGCCGGATATCCTAACGGCGAGGGATTGCCAGCGGTCGAGCTACTCTACAATACCAGCGAAAACCACCGGATGATTGCTGAGGCGTTGCAGAACATGTGGCGGGAGAACATCAACGCGCGGGTCTCGCTGGTGAACCAGGACTGGGCCGTGTATCTATCGTCGATGCACAACCTCGACTACCAAATCGCGCGGTCCGGCTGGATTGGCGACGTGCTCGATCCCATCAACTTCCTTGAATGCTTTGTAAGCGGCGGCGGCAATAACCGGACCGGCTACAGCTCCGAGGAATACGACGCGCTTATCCAGGCGGCGCGCCGCGAACCCGATGAAGAACGCCGCCTTGAAATCCTACAGGATGCCGAAGCGGTGCTCATGGAGGACGCGCCCATCGCGCCGCTCTACTTCTATACCCGCAAGAATCTGCGTCACCCGGATTTGCGCGGATTCACGCCAAACGTGTTGGGCTACGTGAGCTACAAGCACCTTTACCTCGAGCCCAGCGAGGAAGATCCGTCCGCATAGGGGAAGGATCACGGCGGTTACGCGCCGCCGATTTTCACGCGCGGCTGAGGCGGTGGGAGTGTCTCGAAGCTGGCAATGGCGAGAAGTACTGTCCCTGGTTGCGCCTGCTATCGTTGGGCGCGCAGATCACCTTCTGCGGCGTGGGCCTTGAGCACCGGTACGGGGTCCACTGAATGCCCGTGCCGGCGCACTTCAAAATGCACGTGCGGTCCTGTAGCGTGGCCCGTGGCGCCTACGGTTCCAAGCGCCGTGTCGTTCGACACCGCGTCGCCCGTTTGCACGAGATTGCGCGCATTGTGCCCGTAGACCGTTTCGGTGTTATTCTCGTGCTGTACGATCACCACGTTGCCGTAACCCGATTTCCAGCCGCTGTACACGACCTCGCCAGCCTTCAACGGGTAAATCGCCGTGCCTTGATCCGCCGCGATGTCCACGCCCCGGTGATACTGCCAGCGGCCCGTAATCGGGCTCTTGCGCATGCCGAACTCGGACGTGATGCGGCCGGGATCTTCGAGAATGGCGCTCCAAAGCGAGGATTTGTCGGCGGCCTGTGTACGGGCGGGGGTGAATGTCGCCTTCATATCATCTACGAAGGTCCGAATACGTTCTTCGGTTGCGGGCGCCAGCGCTGCGTGCTGTTCGGCGCGTTGCGGCGGTTCAGGTTTGGATTCGGCGGACTTGTCTTCCGGCTCTACTTGAATCTCGCCGAGATCGGCAAAGAATGGTTCGACTTCCGGCGGATCGACACGGGGCTCGGAAGACGCCTTGGCCGCCGTTTCTTCCGCGGGCTTGGGTGCAGGTTTTGGAGCTTCCGGGCGCGCCACGGTCTGGCCGCCGTGCAACGGCGCCAGATCGAGCTCTTGGCCGGGGTAGATGCGATTGGGGTTACGCAATCCGTTCTCGCGCGCCACTTCGCGCACGCCCGCGTAGATGTCCCGCGTCTGGAATTCCCGGCCCGAGTCGCGCAGATGGTCGCGCACGATGTGCGATAGAGTCTCGCCGCGTTGCACCGTATGCGTCGCCGCGCCGCCATTCTCCGCCGCGCCCGCAGTTCGCGCCAGCGTATTGGCGAAATCCGCTCCCTTCGACG
>PUMX01000145.1 GCA_003552485.1 Candidatus Hydrogenedentota bacterium | reverse complement strand
ATTCGGGCGCGGGAGGTGGCATCCAGGTCGCTGAATAACGCGGCGCCTGTGGGAAACACTTGCTGAATCCGCAAGACCCGCCGCGCCGGCATGAATGGCCCCTTGATGTCCTGCTTCGCAAGCAACAGTACGGGGCTTCCGCTGCGCCGCAGCAAAAGCGGATCGTCTTCAATCAACTCGGTGAACCGCGCGTGCCGTTTCAATTGAACGCCGCTGCCGCCGAAGGTTTGCGGCACGAAATTGCCCGCCAGCGGCCACTCTTGCAACGCGTGATTGCCGCTTACCCGATCGGCGTGCGCCTTGAGCGAAGCGATGAAGGGCGTCTCGGGAAACACATCTTCTCTCGCAGTGTGCTGCATTGCGGGGAGGAAAACCATCAGCAGCGCTGCGCTGCTGACGCCGGTCAATGCGTATCCGAGCAAGCGGCCCGATGGATAGAGCAAGGTGACAATCAGCAACGCTACGATAACCCCGAACACGACTACAGGCAGCGCTACGTCTTGCGCGCCCGTGAACTCGAGGCCGGTCCAGCCGGCGAGCGCGTACGCGCCGGCGGCCAGCAACACCAGCGCCGGCGTCGCCAGCGCGAGGCGGGCAAGGGCCTTCTTGCATTGCTCAGCGTCGAGCACCACCCACTCGTCCGCCGCCGCAGCTGCTATGATTGCGGCGGCGAACGCGTTGCCGATCATGAAATGCTGTGTGCTCAACGCGTTCAAGACCGGAATATCCGTCATCCACGGAGCCAGGACCAAGCCCGCCAAAGTGAACACCGCCGCCATCAGCAGAAGGCTCTCCGCCCGGGCGCGTTGAAGCGGCAACACGAAACGGCGCACGCTAAACCACAGCGCCAGCAGCACTAGTGGAGCAAGGCCGAAATGCGCCGCCAGCGCCCGCGTGTCCGCGGCGCCGTCTTCCGCCAAGCCCGGGAAGAACAGCAGCGGGATCGCGGCCAGGCCTGGCGGGTTTTGCATGGGCGTCGATCCTGCGTGGGAAGCCTCCCGCACAAACTCGGCGTAGGGCAGCAGTTGAATGGCGGTCAAGCCAACCGCTGCTGCGAGAGCCAAGCCAAAAGGGGTTAGGTTGCCGAATCCTTCGCCGGACGCGGTCTTGTCGCCCATGACCCGCAACAGCAAGTAGCCCAAAGCGAACACCACCGCCAAGACCAGCGTTTCGGGATCGCCGCCGAGGATCATGAGGGCCATGACTAAGGCGCCCAAGGGCCAATGACGGCGCTGTCCGATCGCCATGCGCTCGGCAAACACCATGAGCAGCGGAAGCCACACATACACATCGCTGAGCGGCCATCCGGCGTACAGCAAGAGCGGGCCGCTGTACTGAAAGACGCCGGCGGCCAATAGCGCGAAAGGCGGGGCGAACCCCAACCGCCGCGCCACATAGAACGCGCACCATCCGGCCACCAGCAACTTGAGCAGCACGGAGAGCATCAGCGCGTCTTCGGTTGGCAGGAAATAGAAAGGCGCAGAGAACGGCGATAACACGCGGCTGCGCCAAAGGGCCAGGAAGGGCAGACCGCAATTCTCGAGCGGACTCCACAACAGTGAGTCTCCGGACTGCGCCGAAGCGCTCAGAAACTGATACCACGGATAATAGCGGTGGGAGAGCCAATGCCCTTCGGTAGCGGCGGCTTCCATTGCTTCGGGCGCGGCCTCTTCCCAAGGGGGTAGGGAGAAAATGGCGTGCAGGCCGGCAGGCACGGCTTCATCCCGCCAGACGGGATACAATGCTGCTGCGGCCAGCGCCGCCAACACCAGCACGCACACGGCGTTTTCCAGAAATGCGCGGCCTCTCAGCGCCAAAAGCATGCCCCTTTCCCGGTCCTCTTCACCCAACTGTTCCGGCTCGCCGCCTCTACCGCTTCGGCGGTGTGTGTATGCTCAGGCCGTAATAGTCCTAGGCAGCTTCCATCAACGCTTCGGAGAGCGTGGGATGCGTGTGAATCGTGTGAGCGATCTCGGCCACTGTCGCCTCGAGCTGCATGGCCATCGCCGCTGAAGCGATAAGCTCGCCCGCCTCGGCGCTCATAATGTGAACGCCCAACAATTCGTCCGTGCGCGCGTCTCCGATAATCTTGACCATCCCATCTGTCTCAGACATGGCCTGGGCCCGCCCACTGGCGGCGAGGTTGAACCGGCCCACGCGCGTTTCAATACCTTGGTCGGCGGCCTGTTTTTCGGTCAGTCCCACGCAGGCCACTTCAGGCGTCGTGAAAGTGCATGATGGCAGCACGCGATAGCTCATCTTCGTGTCGCCGCCCAGAGCGTTCTCGACCGCAACCAGGCCCTCGGCCGAAGCGCCATGGGCCAGCATCGTCTTGCCGGTCACGTCGCCTATGGCGAAGATGCCCTTGACGTTGGTCTCCATGCGCTCATCCACCACGATCTCGCCGCGTTTGCCTGTCGCCACGCCGAGCGATGGATTCGCGGTGACCGCTTCCGAGTTGTGGTCGAAGCCAATGCCGACTAACACGAGATCCGTGCTGATCTCCCCCGCCTTCTTCCCCTCCAGCGCAAGTTTGATCTTCTTGCCGGACTTGGTCACTTTCGAGACCTTGACGCCCGTGCGCACGTCCATGCCGTGCTTTTTCCAGCTTGACGCGGCGCGCTTGGCGACCTCCTCATCTGCGTGAGGCAACACGTGAGGCAGCATCTCCACGAGTGTAACGGCGGCGCCCAGGTTTTGCCAGAGGCACGCGAACTCAGCGCCCAGCGCGCCCCCGCCAATCACGGTGATGTGATCGGGCAGCTTGGTCAACTCGAGCGCTTCGGTGCTTGTGATAACTTTCTCACCATCGGTCTCGAGACCCGGCAGTTGAGCGGGCTTGCTACCCGTGGCCACGATGATGGCTTGCGCCGTGACTTCTTTACCGCCCACTCGGATGCGGCCTGGCGCTTCAACGACGGCGTCGCCCTTGATCGTGTCTACGCCGCGGGCTTTGAGCAGCTTCGTGATGCCGCCCTTATTGATCCCGACGACCTTGTTCTTCTTCGCCACGAGTTGTTTCAGGTCAACCTTATGAGCCTTGGCGCTTAGGCCGTAGTCTTCTCCGTAATCCCGAAGCTTTCGGTAAAGTTCCGCGGCGTAGATCTGCGTCTTGGTGGGAATGCAACCCCAATTCAGACAAACCCCGCCTACTTCCTCGCGTTCTATTAGCGCGGTCTTGGCGCCCCGTTGCGCGGCGCGAATAGCCGCCACGTAACCGCCAGGCCCCGCCCCTATGATTGCTATGTCGTATGTCCCCATGGACTCGCTCCTGCTTGTGCCTGCGAACCAAACACGAAACCCCTGCAGCCGCACGGGTTAGTAATCCGCCTCCTCGAGAATCTTTTTCACGCGGCCCAGGAATTGCGCGGCCACGGCGCCGTCAATAACGCGATGGTCGCTCGATAATGTCATTTTCATTATCGGCCGCACCTGGATGCCTCCGTCGATCACCACGGGCTGCTCCTTTATCTGCCCAACGGCCAGGATCGCGCTGTCTGGCTGATTAATGATGGCCGTGAAATGATCCACTCCGAAGGCGCCCAGGTTCGATACGGTAAATGTGTTTCCACTGTAATCGTCGGGGGTCAGTCTGCCATTGCGCGCCTTTTCGGCAAGCTGGCGGCTTTCCTCGTGCAGCTGTCGCAGCGATTTTGTCTGAGCCTGCTTGACGACCGGCACTACAAGTCCGTCGGGCAGCGCCACCGCGAAACCGATGTTCACGTCCGCCACCTGTTCGATGGCGTCACCAGCCCACCGGGCGTTAACGAGAGGGAAGTCCTGTATCGCGCGCACGCAAGCGCGCAGCACGAAATCGTTGTAGCTCGGCTTAAAACTTCCCACACCCTCGCGGAACTGTCTCGAGGCCGCCATGTCCACCTCGACGGTCATGTAGTAATGCGGCGCTTCATGCTTGCTCTGGCTCATTCGATCAGCGATGATCCGCCGCATGGGCGTCAGGGCTATACGTCTTACCCCAGCGCCGCCCTCGGGTTGCGCCGCCGGCGCGGAGGCGGCCCGCTCCACGTCAGCCTTCGTGATCTTTCCGCCCGCGCCCGAGCCTTGAACCGTGGCGAGGTCGACCCCCTCGAGTTCCGCCAGCCGGCGGGCCGTAGGCGTGACCTTTGGCTGGTCTGACGCCGCCGCGATCACATCTTCCTCGATGACGCGGCCTCCCGGCCCCGAGCCCGCCGTCGCCGTGGGATCCACGCCGAGACGCTGGGCGGTGTTGCGCGCGCGCGGCGACACGCCTGCCTGCCTGCCTGAGGAAGCTAACGCCGCGCTTGATGCGGGACTCTTCGTCTTCGCGGGGGCCGCCGTTTCGCCGGGTTCCTGCTCGGGAGGCGCAGCGGGAGCGCTCTGTTCTGATGTGTATTGGGAGAGATCGGGCAATGCCTCGTCCTCGTCCCCGACCAGCCCGACAACGGTCAGCACGGGCGCGAGTTCGTCCGGCGGCAACAAGATTTTGCGCAAGACGCCCGCTACGGGCGATTCATACTCGATCTCAGCCTTGTCAGTCTGGATGGAAAAAAGGGGTTCGCCCTTTTCCACCCGGTCGCCCTCCTGCTTGAACCATTCGACAATCGAGGCTTCCTCGACGGACTGACCCAACTGGGGCATTTTGATTTCTTCCATGGCGCGACTCCATATTCGAACGCGTCCCCGCCAAGAAGCGACGGTTCAGCTTTGCCGGGCTTGCTGAACGGGTCACAAATCGTCCAGCTAGTATTGGATCCACCCTTCTCGCGTAAGCCGGTTGCTCCCCTCGGTAATGTAATCTTCGAGCGGAGAGTCTTCCGGCACTTGACACACCTGCGTAAGGATGAACGAGAAACCGTGTTGCTGACGCAACCGTTGCAGCTCCTGGGCTGTGGGATCCCCAGGCTGATCATACTCGATGGCCGCGGCTACGGCAAAAGCAAGGTGTACCGGCGCGATTCCGTATTCAATACACAAGTTCGCCGCGCCGATAAGCCGATCCTGAGGACCTAGTTTGCGCAGCGGATCCTTCGCGACCCGAACCACCTGATCCCCTAACGCTTTGTTCTGGAATCGGCGGATCAAATCGTCGATGTGCGCCTGCAACTCCTCGGGGTCGAGGCCGTGCCGCGCCACAAGCGCCGCCTTGCTCTCCGCAAGCGCGCCCTCGACCTCCGTCCGGATCGCGCTATCCGATATGGCCTCCCAGATGAAGTCGTAACCTTTCACGTGGCCGAGGTAGGCCGTGGCCGCATGTCCCGCATTGTGCACGTAGAGCTTGCGCTCGACGTAGCCGCTGAAGTTGTCCCGCGGTTGCATGTGCGCCACCTCGGGGATGGGGCCGCGGAAGCCGGCCTTGTCCACGGGCAGTTCGCAATAGGGCTCAACGCTCACAGCCAGAATGTCGTCGCTCGCATCGTGGTGTTGCGTGAGCGGCGCCATGCGGCCAATACTCGCCTCGACAAACCCGACACGCTCCTCAAGAATCGGGTGAAGCGCCAGCGGCAGATACGCCCGCGTTTCGTCGCGAAGATACTCTTCGGCGCCGATCATGTTTTCGCAAACAATGATGTTGAGCGGGGGCGCATCGGCTTTTTGGAAGCGCTTCTCGATGCCCGCGGCCAACGCCGGCGCCACCTTGGACAGGCTGTTCACGCCCACGGCGGTCGATGCAATGACCGCTTGGGCAAGCGCGTCGGCGACGGTTTCGATGTCTTCGCCGTGAATGGCGGAAACCTCTTTGACTTGAATGGTCTCGGAGCGTTCCTCGGCAATATGGATAGGGTATTCCCCGCGCTCGTTCAACGCTTGCACCAGCTCGGGCACAACATCGACAAAGATGGTGTGGTATCCGGATTCGAAATACAGCTGGCCCAGAAAACCGCGGCCAATATTGCCCGCTCCGAAATGTACTGCTTTAGGCCTCACCGCCTGACTCCCCTAGAACTCCGGTTAATTGTAGACAACAGGCGCATCGCGCCAGTTCCAGATTCCTTGCTAAACAAACGTCACGATACAACGCCGCGCTGTCGCGGTTTATCTGCAAACGCGGCCCGCGTAGTATACGGGTGCGCACGCGAGTTTTCGAACCGGCTGCGCGGCACGGGTTCGCGATCAGCCGCCATTGATGGCGCGGAATCGACGCGCCGGGAGCGCGCCGACACGCGTAAGCCGGGTGTGAGGGTGACAACAACCCATTGATCGCATTGATTTTAGTGGATTAAAACCCGATATTTCCGGCGCAATTCGGGACGTTTCAAGATTCGTCGTTATTTTTGTCGAAAAGGCTTGAAACTTATGCCACGTTTCGGGCATAAACTAGTCATGCCAGCGGTGTGCTGGGCGCATTGAACGCCCCATGGTGATCGGGTACCATGGTGGGGTCTTGTTAGAGGCTTCTAGGGGTAGCCAGGAGCTACCGCGGAGAGGGTATCCATGAAAACACAAGTGATTCGTATTTCCACACTAGTTCTTTGCTTGGCGCTCGTGACGGCAATAGCCACGGGATGTCAGCGGGGCAGGCAAGAACCCATCGACACCGGTATGGATGATGCGGCGGATGCTTGGGATCCGGCCGGTGACGACGCCGACACGGATCGGTTGCCGGATGTCGATATGGCGGATCTGCTCTTCCAGCGTGATGAGGGGTTGCAGACCGTGTATTTCGACTTCGACGATTCGTCGTTGCGCAGTGATGCCCGTAACACGCTTCGGCGTAACGCGGACATGATCAAGGAAGTGCCGGGTGTGATGATTCAGATCGAAGGGCATACGTGCCGCATCGGCACGCAGGAGTACAACCTTGCGCTCGGAGATCGGCGCGCAAACTCGGTGCGGCGGTACCTCATCGATCTCGGCGTCGATCCCGATCGGCTCGTGACCATTAGTTACGGCCAGGAGATGCCCGCGAATCCGGGCAGTAGTGAAGCGGACCTTGCGCAGAATCGTCGGGCGGAATTCAGCCGGGCGATGTAACGAAACGCTGAGGATCAGCATTGGCGATGAAGTTCAGGAAGACAGCAGCGGCGGTGGCCAGCGTAATGGCCTTGTCCCTAGTGACTGGTTGCGCCACCGGCGGCGGCGACCAGATGGCGAATACCGTGTATCGTACGGACCGCACCGTTCAACGGCTCGAGCGTGATCTCGGCGACACGGTTGGCGACCTCAATGAAACGGTAGCCGACTTGAAAATCCACATAGACGACGCGGATCGGCAGATGCGCACGTTGCAGGGCATGTCCGAAGAAAATCAAGTAAAGATGGACCGGCTCGAACAACAATTGGCGCAGTTGACCGAGGTTGTTTATGAGGAATTCGGGCGGCTTCCGCCAGGACAGGCCCCTCAGTGGCGTCGTGAAGACGACGATGATATCCGCGTGCCAGAGGAAGGTATTCGAATCGAGCAGGGAAACGACGAGGAGCCAGAGGAACTCGCGCCGCTTGACATGCCAACCGAGGACGAAACGCCGCGAGAAGACCCGATGACGGCTTTCCGGCGTGCGCAGGATAGTTTTCGCGAAGAGCGTTTCGATGAAGCGCTCGACGAATTCGACGGTTTCCTGCGCAGATTCCCGGACAACGAGCACGCGCATCGGGCGCAGTTCTGGAAGGCGGAAGCGCTGTTCCGGCTCGAGGACTACGACGCGGCGATTCGTGAGTACGAACGGCTGCGCGAGAATCACTCGCAAAGCCACCTGATCCCTCACGGGATGTACAATCAAGCTGCGGCGCATAACCGGCTGGGT
>PUMX01000493.1 GCA_003552485.1 Candidatus Hydrogenedentota bacterium | reverse complement strand
TGACTCTGCCACATAAAATGTCTTCAAAGGGGGACTTTGTTTTACATCCCCGGGAATGCTTCAGCGGCTTGCGCCACCGCAGACAATAGTTCGTCCACATGGAAAGGTTTCTTCAGACACGCCCGCACACCAGCCGCCAGGATGCGTTCTTCGACATCTTCGGACAGATCATGCTTCATGACAATAACGGACGCGTGGGAGACAGAGGCCACAAACGATTCGGCCGCCACCCTTGGATCCTCGGCGCCATCAAGTCCCCACAAGACCAAGTCATTCGTGCGCTCGGCCAACACTTTCCGGGCCGCGGCTTGATCATCTGCGATTTCCACGCGATAACCACGGCTACGCAAAGTTTCCGTCAGCACCTCACGCAACACGGCGTCTTCCTCGATGATAAGCACAGCCGATGTAGCGTCGCCGTCCGCCGCAGCCTCCGCGCCATCGCCCGTCTCTTCCGCGCCAGACCAGCCGGCAGCCGATGCGCCGTCCTTGCTCGGTTCGCGCTCAGCGGTCTCGCAATCCGCGCCAAGGGCATCTTCCGTTTCCAGCCCGGGCCATTCAGCCAACGCTTTAGCGCTGGCGTGGCCGGGGCCGTCCTCGCGCCGCGGTTGTTCAACCATTGGAACGGCGGACTCATTGCTGTTGTCTTCGCCCGGGCGGGCCTCAACAATGGGATACGCAATCTCAATCCGTTGCACCGTCTCCGATGGCGCGGTCAACGCAAACGCGCCGCCCAAGCACTCTACCTCTGTGCGCCAAGCGGCCAGCGGAAGCGCTTGCCGCCAGTGCTGGTGCGGCGCCTTGTCAATTCGCGTCAGTTGCTCGAATTCGTTGAAGGCGATAGCGAGACCCCGCCATTCCACGTGCAACCAAACCGCATCCCGGTCCTTGGACATCTCCGTGCGCACCGCGACAAGCCCCCCCTCACTGCCGGCCTGTTCGGCCAGGTATGCCAGCCAAGCGCTAAAGCCGCGGACGAGCCGCTGATGATCGCCGCGGACATAGGGGGCGCGCCCCTCGAACTGGGTTTCCACGAAAACCCCCAGCGTGTCCAGCATCGAGCCCATTTCGTCGAGCGCCGCCCGGATCGCTTGATTCAAGGCCAATGGCCGCGCTCTTTCGGATTCCCGGGAGTAGATCGCGTGAGCGTCACTCAGCACGGCCCCCGCCTGCTGGCATTCCTTCAGTATCCGTTGGGCTGGTGAAGCAGCATCCGGGTCAAGCCCTTGATCCAGAAGTTCAGCAGCGTGCGTTGTTATGTTGGCAAGGTTGTCCTCGATGGCTGCTGCGAAATCCACCGCTATGATACGATCTTCAGGCGCAGCCATTTCCTTGCTTCGGGACCGCTGGGAAGAGGACTCGCCCTTCCCCAGCATCCCGATGGCGGCCAAGCGTTCAGCGTCACGGTCCGAAGCTGTGCGTCGTTGACAATGAGCAAGGGCCCAACCAGCAACGCCGGCCATGCGAAGCAGGAGCATGTAGTCGGACTCAGCCAAGGGCGGCGAACCGTTTTCCGACTCGAACATGATCCGCCCACGTACGCAACCGGCCCAAGTCATAGGCGCCGCAATAAGCCCACGCTGCCGTTGAAGCTCGCTGGCGATTGAGTTGGAATCCGGGGCGTTGTTGTCGCGCCGGGCCAGGCTGCGCAACGCGCCAAGCTGCCGCTCGCTCAGCGCCGCTTGTCCGCGGCCCGGCCGGCCGTTACGCTCGATCGTAAACCCTTGGGTGGGCTCCTCCTGATTCTTCCAGGCTTCGCCCGTCAAGCGTCCAGAGCCGGGATCATGGGCAAGCACTATGCCCGGGCTAATACCAATCGCGCGGCGAACAGCCTCTGCGGTCGCCGCCAGTACCGCCCCGGTCTCCGTCGCGTCACGCAATGCCTGATGCAATTCAAGCAAGGCTTCCGACCGCTCCAGACGGCGGCGAACGGAGGCGAGTTCGGCTTCCATCTGGACGCTCTGGTCGAGAACGGAAAGGACCGCATTGGTTACGGTAGCCCGCCCCACGCTCTCTGGCCCCGTCCATGCAAAGATCTTCGGTTCCCACTCCGAACACCACACGTGAGCCTGTTGACAGGCGTTTACCACGATTTCAGGCATAAGCCGCCAGTGTTCAGGCGCCTCGTCCGGAGCGAGATCGCCCGCGGCAATCTCGCCGTCCTCCGCTTCTGTGCGGCGCGCGAGCCGGTTGGCCACTTGCGTCAATTCAAGCAGGGGAAGGGTCTGCGGCCGGTCGTCAAGCAACGCCGCTGGGATGTGGTGCAGCCAGGCCACCCGCGCCAAGTTTTCCGGCAAACCCGCGCTCTCGAGCGCCCACTTGCCCGCAAGCGAATGGTCCACCTCCAGGGCTTCATGCTCAGCCTCCAATCCCTTGACGCCTCCGTCCACCGCTACAAAGGTCCACGTTGAGACCCGATCCGGAAACACGTGACACAGCACCCATTTCCCAAAGTCGTGGAGTAGCCCCGCCGTGTAAGCTTGCTCCGGCGCGGCGCGGGCCGTGGCGCGGGCAAGCTCGCGGGCGATGTGCGCTGTCAACACGGCGTGGCGCCAGAAGCGGCGCATATGGGGAGGAGCATCGAGACCGACGGAGTGGCCGCTTACGTTGAACAGGCTGCGCAATGCGCTTCGGCGCACGCCGGCGGCGCCCAGTTGTCTCACCGCTCCGCCGATATCGCCGGATTCCTGAACGGCGCCGCGCGAGGCGCAATGAGCTAACACATGAAAAGCCAGCACGGGATCCGCTTGCGCCCATGACGCCAACTCGTGAGTGGTCTGTGCTTCCTCCCCGAGAAGCCGGGCCGCAGAGCCCGGCAGAGGCGAGAGGGTTTCCACACGTGCTATTGCCTGCCGTATATGCGCTTGGTCCATGAGGTCACAAGCCCCTTTTGCCCCCGGGAGACCGGGTCCCCACCAGAAACCTTACCTAACATCCCTTGTACGCCTGGAATGATAACGCAAACATGCAGCAAAAAACCACATCATTTTGTGGTTATCCCCTGGACTACCGCAGGGGTTGTGGCAAGCCGGCCTATTCAGTCGCCAACCCAAACGCTCCCGGACGCCTTAAGGCCTCAGTCAACTGACCGTTGACGGGCGCATTCAGCCAACGCGGCCGCCGCCGCCGTCGACGCGTTAAGCGATTCGATGGGACCGCTTATCGGAATCCGCAGCAAGAAATCACATTGCTCGCGTACGAGCCGGCGCATGCCTTTGCCTTCGCTGCCGATGACCAGCGCCACACGGCCGCGCAAGTCGACGCGCCACAATGTTTGCTCGGCGCCGCCATCAAGGCCCGCGACCCAGAAGCCAACGTTCTGCATCAGGCGTAACGCGCGTGTGAGGTTGGCCGCCTGGACCAGGTCGACATACTCCATGGCGCCTGCGGCGCTTTTCAGGGCGGCGGGCGTCAGCGGCGCGGCGCGATCTTTCCCGAAAACGGCCGCAACAGCGCCAAAAGCGCACGCTGACCGCACGATCGCGCCGAAGTTATGCGGATCCTCGACACCGTCCAGAACCACAACAATGGCGTCACTCGGCAGGGATTCTTTGATCCACGTTTCCAAGCGCGCCACCGGCAGCGGCGCCGCTTCTAGCACCACGCCCTGGTTATTCTCTCCGCGGCTCAGGCGGTCCAGTTCGCGCCGTTCGCTGGCCTGACGCGGGATGCCTTCCGCCGCGTCGAGAATCGCTTGCAAGCCTTTAGCGGACCGCAAATAGTGAAGCTTGCGCGCTTTGCGGCGACGCGCCTTCAACGCTTCCAGAACAGGGATCCGGCCGATGACGAGTTCCGCGCCATTCATGAGGATTGTGGAGGAGTCCCGGCAGCAACGGCCTGCAATGTTTCGGCGTCGATGGCCCCTTCACGCAGCACGGCGCCGGACTCCGGATCGTACACGGTGCTGGGCTTCGAGAAGGGCAGGGGCCCTCCATCCACGGCCATGAGCACGTTTGGCAGCGCGATCTCGTCGACGCTTCGGGCTGGGTGCTCCCCGGTTCGGTTGGCGGAAGTCGAGGTAAGGGGCATTCCCGCCGCCGCGCACAACCGGCGGGCGATATCGCAGTCGGGTTGCCGCACACAGACCCTCGTGGTTTCCGGCATAATCGCATGGGGTAATGACGGCCGGCCAGGCAGGACGAGCGAGAGGGGACCCGGCCAGAAATGGTCCATGAGCCGCTGCGCCGTTTCGGAGACGTGTTCGACCACCTGTTCGAGTTGGTCCTGCGCCGCCACGATAAGCAGCACGGGGTTAGCTGGATCGCGCTCTTTGATGGCGAATAACCGCTCCAATGCCTCCTCGTTGAAAGGGTCGGCGGCCAGACCATAGACCGTGTCCGTGGGACAAGCGATCACTTTTCCCGCGCGTAGCGCGCTAGCGACGGTGGCCAATCCGGCCTCATCAGGCGAAACTATTCGCATTACCCTCCCCCAACGTCAGGTGACGCAAGCCATTGACAAGCCTCGGCGCGAGCGGCTCCCATCCGCTCTGAATCGTCCGGATCACGACAATGTTTCCAAGAAACTTCTCAGCTTTCTGAACGCCCGGCCGCGATGGCTCAACTCGTGCTTTCGTTCCGGCGGCATTTCCCCAAATGTCTGGGTGTGATCCTCGGGAATGAAGAGCGGATCATATCCGAAACCATGACTACCCCGGCAGGCATGGGCGATTCTTCCCTCGACCGTCGCCCGCTCGACATGGCGGACGTCGTCAAGACCGACGAAGGCCGCGCAGCACACAAAGCGCGCCGTCCGTTCGGCGTCCTGCACGCCCTCCATGGCGCGCAGAAGCTTCGCGTTGTTGTCGTTGTAACTGCACCCTGGACCAGCGTAGCGGGCTGACAATACGCCCGGCGCGCCGTGCAGGGCGTCAACTTCCAGCCCCGAATCATCCGCGACACAAGGCAATCCCAGCCGCTCCGCATAATAGCTGGCCTTCAAGAATGCGTTTTCCTCAAACGTCTGCCCGGTTTCCTCGGGTTCCTGCGGCAAGTCATTGAATTCCGCCAGACTGCATACGCGCCACGGCAAATCGCGCAACAATTCGGCGAGCTCGGCAGCCTTGTCGTGGTTGTTGGAAGCTATGACAAGGGTCTTGATCATGTAAGACCGAGCGCCTCGCGTTGCAGCGCAAATATCTCGTTGAGGCCTTTTTCGGCGAGATTGAGCATCAGATCCAACTGTTGCCGGGAGAACGACTCGCCTTCGCTCGCGCCTTGCAGGCCCAAGTATTCGCCATCGCTTTGCGCCGCCACGTTCATGTCCACGTCGGCAACGAAATCCTCCCGATAGTCGAGATCCAACCGCGCTTCGCCCTCGACCATGCCGACACTGATAGCCGCACACTGATACAAGATGGGGAAGTGTTCGATTTCTTTTCGGTTGACCAGGGCGGAGCACGCATCATAGAGCGCTACGAACCCGCCGGTGATGGCGGCGCTCCGGGTTCCGCCGTCGGCTTGCAGCACATCACAATCCACGCTGATCTGCCGTTCACCCAAGGCGTGCAAATCCACAACGGGTCGCAACGACCGGCCAATGAACCGGCTGATCTCCATGGCGCGCCCGCGTCGGAAGGCGTCGCGGGAGACGCGATCCGGCGTGCTACCGGGCAGCATGTTGTATTCCGCTGTAACCCAGCCTCCGCCCGTGCCCTGCAAGAAGGCCGGAACCTGATTCGCCACCGAGGCGGTGCACAATACCTTGGTGTCGCCCATTGTAATCAATACGGCGCCGTCGGCGAACTTCGTGTAGCTCCGCTCGAAGGATAGCGCCCTCAAAGCGTCGCTGGCGCGGTTATCAGGTCTCATCTAGTTTTTCGCCGCAGCTTCGTCGGCTTCGTCGTCTTCCTCTTCCGCCTTGGCTACCTGCGTTTCGCTGGGATCCCGATGATAGCGTTCGAGCAGATTCTCCCAGACATCATCCTCACGCAGAATCTCGACAGCCCGCTTCAGTTGCACGTCCTCGACGGTGTCCTCGGTGACCTCGTCATTCGTGACGCTGCCATGATTCTGCTCGTGACGGAGATCCGGGTCATCTTGGTACGACTCCATCATCTGCTGCAACAACTCGCGCTGCTTTTCCCGAGACATGGCGACCTCGACATCCGGGAAGATGCCCTGCTCATCGATGGTAATATCGGCCGGCGTGTAGTAATGCGCGGTCGTCAGGCGCAACGCGCTATTCTCGGGCCGGCGCAAAGGGATCACCGTTTGCACACTACCCTTGCCGTAGGTCTTTTCGCCGACCACGATGGCGCGCGCCCAGTACTGCAAAGCGCCCGTAACAATTTCGGCGCTGCTCGCCGTGCTCTCGTTGACCAGAACGACGATTGGGAAATTCTCGGGCAGAATCGCGCGCCGTTGGGTTTCCAGGCGCAGATCGTCGCCCAACACCCCGGAACCAGGCTTGCGGCCCTTGGTGTAGGTCACCAGCGTATTGCGGGGAAGAAAGAGTTCGGCCACGTCTTTCGACGCACCGAGCAACCCACCCGGGTTCCAACGCAGATCAAGAACCAACGCACGCATGCCTTGTTCTTCTTTAAATTCTTCGATTTTGTCGGTGAGTTCTTGAGCGGTCTGCTTTTTGAAGTCGCTGACGCGAATGTACCCGATACCGTCGTCCAACACACGGGCTTCAAGGATGCTCTCGATCGGAATCTTGCCGCGTTCGATTTCGACATCAAAGATCTCAGGCTCCATACCGGGCTCGTCAGCAGGACGCAGTATCTTCAGTTCGACAACCGTGCCCTCGGGACCCCGGATCCGTTGCGCCGCTTCGCTCAAACTAAAGCCCGAAGTGCTCTCTCCGTCGATCTCGAGGATGACATCGCCGGCGTAAATGCCTGCCTTCGACGCAGGCGAACCCGCAATGGGCTGGAACACGGTAATGTTTTGGTCGTCGTCCATTCGAATCGACACGCCAATACCGTCGAACTGCCCTTCCGTCTCTTGGCGCATCTCTCGCAACATCTCAGCGGAAATGAAGGAACTGTGACGGTCCAGCGCGTTCATCATGCCGATCAAGGCGCCCTCGACGACCTCGTCCACGTCGGGTTCATCGACATAATTCTCGATGATTTCGTTCAACACCTCGCCGATGGGCGCAATACTGCGATAAACATCTACTTGGTCTTCTTGCGCGAAGATGCGGTTACTGAAACCATTGGCGACCACGAACACGAGTCCGATAAGGAACACGCTCAAGGCCACAAAATGAGTGCGGGAATTACGCATAATATCCTCCGGCCGGGCCTATCCGGCCTTTCGTCCACGCCAGCGGCTGACCCACAATATTTGGCTTACGCCACATGACTTCTCCAATCATACCAGATAGCTGGCGCCATTGCTAACCACCTCGGAAACAAACACTCGCGAACGCTGGAAAATTCTTGGCGCCAACAAACGCCGGACTGAGCGGTTCGGCGATCTCGCCGAGTCCGCTTCCGCGGCAACCAGACACGGCGCTATTGATTCATCCCACCTAGCCGCCTCCGGTTCCATTGAAGCTGAATGCCGCAGTATGCAACCCTGGATCGTAAACCCAGGAGCGCCTTGGGAAAACGCAGCTCGTTCTTAGTTGGGGCGCTTGGAATCGCTTGCGTCGCCAGCCTGTGGGCCGTATACTCGATTGGTGTCCATGAATCAAGTGGAGGCCGCACCCAATGAAAGAGTTTTCACATCTGTTTTCACAGCTTCAGATGCTCGCTTCGGGAATGGATAGAAG
>PUMX01000462.1 GCA_003552485.1 Candidatus Hydrogenedentota bacterium | reverse complement strand
CGTGGCCACCGTAATATCCGCCCCGGTCTGCATGTGGGTGGCGAGCAGATCGCGGTAATCCATGCGGTACAACTGATCACCGCTGAGAATCAGAAAGTTGCGGGCATCCAGGTTCATGATGTGCTTGAGATGTTTGCGCACCGCGTCGGCCGTGCCTTGGTACCACGCCGCGCCATCCGTCGTCTGCTGAGCAGCCAGAATCTCAACAAACCCCCCGCTGAAATTGTCGAACTTGTAGGATTCATTCACGTGCCGGTTGAGACTCGTGCTGTTAAACTGCGTCATCACATACATGCGGTTGACACGCGAATGAATGCAGTTGCTCAAGGGGATATCGATCAACCGATAGCGCCCCCCTAGCGGCACGGCCGGCTTAGCGCGCTCCTCAGTGAGGGGATAGAGCCGGGTTCCCTGGCCGCCGCCAAGTACGATGGCGCCGGTGTTTTCCATATCATAGATGCTCGCACGATCCACGGATTGACGGGTCATAGCGTATTCCTTTGGCCAAAGGGACATAACATCTCGGTCCCGGAACTGCACTCAACCGGCCGCGCCGCACGCGGCGCCTAGGCCGACAATGAGGACGGCGGCATTGTGTCCTAATCGCCGCACCCGATACAAGAAGACTCCAGAATACCCGGCTAATCCGATTTCGCAAGAAACCGGGGACAGCAACAAGCCTGGCGTTCCCCAAAACGTTACTGTTCGAGCCGCTTTCACGACGCGTTGAGAAGGCTGCGTGCGTGTTCAATACTGACCGGCGAAATCGATCCGTCAAGTAGCCGCGCCACTTCTTCGACACGCCTCTCATCCTCAAGATCCCGAACCCTCGTGATCGTGCGGCCCTGATGAGCGCCCTTGCTCACGTGAAAATGCCCTTCGGCCACGGCCGCGATCTGCGGCAGGTGCGTGATGCATATGGTTTGATGAGACGCCGCAAGCGCGCGCAGCTTGGAAGCCACTTTGTTTGCGGCCGTTCCGCCAACACCGGCGTCGATCTCATCAAATACGAGCGTGGGAATTCGGTCGTTGTTGGCGAAGACGGTCTTCACCGCTAGCATAATCCGGGAGATCTCGCCGCCGGAAGCGACTTGCCGTAGCGGCTTGAGGCTCTCCCCTCTGTTGGCCGCAAGGGCAAATGAGACTTTATCCATTCCCCGGCCCATTAGGTCAGTGCTCTCGAAGCGTGTCTCGAAACGGGCTTCTGGCATTTCGAGTTCCCGCAAAGCCTTCGTCACATTTCGGTCGAGTTTCTTCGCGCCGGCGCGCCGTTTAGATGACAGTTGGCCGGCTGCTTCCAGCGCCTCCTTGTGCTTCTGGTCATGGGAAGCGCGCAACGTGGCCAGCCTTTCATCCCCTTGCTCATACTGGGCAAGCTCCGAGGCCGCCTCCTCGCGGTAAGCGAGAATCGCGGCTATAGTGTCGCCATATTTGCGCTTGAGACTAGTAATCAGATTCCAGCGCGCATTCAGGCGCTCGAGTTCCTCGGAATCCGTTTCCATGCTATCGCCGGCTCGGCGCACTTCGCCCGCCACGTCGGCGATGCGGGCATGGATATCCTGCAATTGCTCGGTCAAGGCGGCAAGACTGGAATCAATCGGCGCCAAAGCTTCGAGCTGCCGTAAAGCTGTCTCCACCCCCTCAATCGCAGAAACGCCCTCGCTCTCGTACAAGGCGCGATACGCCTGCCCAGCCGCCTCGATAATGCTTTCCGCGTTGGCCAATTGGCGGCGGCGGCGCTCAATGATTTCTTCTTCCTCCGGATTCAATTCGGCCCCATCGATCTCATTGATCTCATGACGCAAGAACTCCATGCGCCGAACCCGTTCGCGCCCGCTCGTTTCGAGCCGGGTTATGGTCTTCTCGAGCTCGCGCAGCTCGGCGACGCGCCCGGCGACATCCGCCGCGGCGGCTTCGGCGCCACTGAACGCGTCGAGCAGTTCCAGTTGCCGGTCGGCATGCAAGAGAGATTGATGTTCATGCTGCCCGTGCAGGTCAACTAACTCATCACCCAAGGCGGCGAGAACCGCCACGGGGACTAGGCTGCCCCCCGCATACGCCTTGCTCCGCCCGTCACGCGAAATACGCCGGGCAACAAGCAACCCATCGCCATCAAGAGGGATATCATTATCTTCCAACACGGCGGCAAGACGGGGCGACAGGCTGGGCAATTGAAAGACCGCCTCGATGTCGGCGCGGCTGGCTCCGTCGCGGACGGCATCGCTCGATGCGCGCCCGCCAAGAACAAGGCTCAACGCGCCGATGATGATGGACTTGCCGGCGCCGGTTTCGCCAGTCAACACGGTAAAACCGGGCGAAAACTCCACTTCAAGTTCGTCGATAAGGGCGTAGTTCCGGATACGCAGCGTTTCAAGCATGGTTACTCGGATAACGGAGATAAGCTAAGTACTCTTTGTTGCCAGCGGGTCCCATCAGCGGGGATGGCGTCACAGAACCCGGCTCGAAGCCGGTGGACGCCGCCGAATCTTTGAAAGCAGCCAGCACGCGCTCATGGACGGCCGGGTCTTTCACTACTCCACCCTTGCCTACTTCCGCTCGCCCGGCCTCGAACTGGGGTTTCACCAGGCAAACACCCTCCGCTGGCACCGCCAAAAGCCTCGAAAGCGGCGGCAGGATCAACCGCAAAGAAATGAAACTACAATCCACAGCAAAGAAATCCGGCAGCGTGTCGAGCACTTCCCTCGTGAGATAGCGAATATTCGCGCGTTCGAGGACCATCACTCGAGCATCCTGGCGCAGCCCCCAATCCAACTGGCCATAACCGACATCCACGGCATAGACAAGGCGCGCGCCTCTTTGAAGCATGCAATCAGTGAAGCCGCCCGTCGACGCACCCACGTCAATACAAACGCGGCCGGTAACGCCGAGAGAAAAAGCCTCGAAAGCGGCGGCGAGTTTCTCGCCGCCTCGGCTCACAAAACGCTGGTGGACCTCGCGAACGGTCACCGGCGTATCGGGCGCCAGCCGTACGCCAGGCTTGTCGAGTTTCTCGCCCTTGGGACCAAATACGCGCCCCGTGAGTATCAGCCCTTGGGCTTGGGCGCGGCTGAGGCCCGTTTGGCGTTGAACAAGGATATCCAGCCGTTCTTTGCCCGTCATGCCAATGGTTTACTCGTCCTGACGCCGCACCAACACGGCCGCATGGGCGCTGATAGCCTCTCCCCTGCCTTCCGGCCCCACGCGCTCGCCGGTCTTGGCCTTGATCGAGATGTCTTCGACGTGAACACCCAATGGCCGGGCAAGATTCTCGCGCATGGCTTCCAGGTGGGGATTCAGCTTGGGCGCTTCGGCCACGACTGTCGCATCCAAATTGCTCAACACATAACCCGCTTCGCGAACCATCGCCATGGTGTCGCGAAGCAATTGCACACTATCAGCGTCCTTGTACTGGGGGCTGGTGTCGGGGAAGTGCTGCCCGATGTTCCCAAGCGCCAGCGAGCCCAGCAAGGCGTCAATAATGGCGTGGACCAACACGTCGGCGTCAGAATGGCCCGCCAGCCCACGTTGGTAGGGAATGGCGACCCCGCCTAGAATGAGCGGCCGTTTTTCTTCCAACCGGTGCGAATCCCACCCGAACCCGATCCGGATCATACCAATTCCTTCTCGATAGCCAATGACGCCCAGAGGAGATCCGAGGGCGTGGTGACCTTCAGGTTAAAAGGCGATCCTTCAACGATTCGGACACGCCCCCCCATACGAAGCACAAGCGTGGCGTCATCAGTGCCCTTATGGCCATCCTTACGCGCAGCTTCGTGGGCGGCGACGATGAGATCCCGCTGGAATGTCTGGGGAGTTTGACAGTACCAGAGGCATGACCGGTCGGGGGTGTCGATCAACCACTGCTCTTCATCACCGACAAGAATCGTGTCCACACAAGGCGTAGCGACCGTGGCCGCGCCATATTCCCTCGCGGCTTCGATCGACGCTTCAATAATGGCGGGGGGCGCAAATGGGCGGGCGGCGTCATGAATGATGACGATGGACGTGTCGTCCTCAAGCGCGTTGAGGCCCAACAGCACCGACTCCTGACGAACGCTGCCTCCCTCGATAACGCGGCAATCCGATTGGGGATAAGTGGCGAGGATCAGGCTGGATATCTCCTCGATATGTTCCGGCGCCGCAACGATGATCGCGCGGGAGAGCAGATCGAGAGAGGCAAAGCGATCCAATGTATGCTCTAGCAACGGACGGCCTTGGAGTTCCACAAGCGCCTTTGGCCGAGACGCGCCTAGACGGACGCCCAAGCCCGCCGCGGGCATCACGAGCTGAACGCTCACGAGAGCACGCTCCGCAATCGCGTGAAGATCATCCGCCCGGCTGTGGTTTGAAGCACGCTAGTCACTATCACCGACACATCCCGGCCCACATGATCTCTACCGCCATCTACCACGACCATCGTGCCGTCATCCAGATATCCGACGCCTTGAAAGCTTTCCTTGCCCTGTTTCACGATCTTCACATGCATTTCCTCGTCGGGCAGCACGGCGGGCTTGACAGCGTTCGCGAGATCATTGATGTTGAGCACTTGGACGCCTTCGATCTGAGCGACCTTGTTCAAGTTCAAGTCATTCGTAAGGATTTTGGCGTCGAACTCACGCGCAAGATGGACCAACTTGCCATCAACTTCGGAAACCTCCTGGGGGTCATCCTCAACAATCTGTACGTCGATACCGCGTCCGTTGGCATTCTCCTGAATAGATTTCACCAGGTCCAACCCGCGGCGTCCTCGCGCGCGGCGCAACTCATCAGCCGAATCAGCAATGTGCTGAAGCTCGTGCAACACGAAGCGGGGAATAATCAATGTGCCTTCAATGAACCCCGTTTCACAGATATCGGCTAACCGGCCATCGATGATAACGCTTGTATCCACTAGCTTAGGATTGCCGTTCTCGAACTCCTGCCTTTTTACAGCCTTAATGAGCGATTCCCAATTCGATGCGCGGGTAAGACCAAGCATGATGCCCACATAGCCGAACAGCAACACAAGGGTGGTCACCAACAACGTATGAATGACAAAATCTTCAATATCAAGGGCATAAACTATGTATTGGCCCAGAAAATAGCCGGTGATCATAGCCAGCACGATCGCGACAAGTGCCGGCGATATGCGCTCGAACAACTCCTGCGTGACAAAGCGCAACAGCAGCAGCACGCCGAATCCCGCCGCTGCGCCAATCGCCATGCCGAAGGCCACCCATGCCCAATATACAGAAGGCTCGAGCGCGGGCCCTTCACGCGTGCCGATGACATAGGCAGCCCACGCGTAGCCCATGATGGCGCAAGCGGCTACGAAAAGCGCGCTGATGATCTTGTTAGTCATGCCCAGCTCCGGCTGCCTCGCCAATGGCTTTTGGCAAGCTTCCATCGAAACATGCCGGTATATCGGCGCTTCCGTTCCACGGTCTAACCCACCCTCATTTCCACGAGACACGCATGAGCCAGCCGCGCCAATTGCGGTTCGATAGCGTTTGCGGTCGCAATGATTTTGTCAATATCCGCGGGTTCGAGCGCATCAGGAAAGCACTCATCCGTAATCGCCGAAAAGCCCAATACTTTCAAGCCGGCGTGTACCGCCACGATCACTTCCGGCACAGTGCTCATACCGACGGCGTCAGCCCCCATATCCCGCATGAAACGGTACTCGGCGCGGGTTTCCAGGCATGGTCCTGGACAACCCAGGTACACGCCCCTACGCAGTTTTTGCCCAAGTTCGAGCGCTTTAGATTCGGCCAGATCGATGTATTCGCGCGTATACGGCTCGCTCATGTCCGGAAAACGGGGGCCAAGCCGATCGTCATTCGGTCCGATTAGCGGGTTATCCCCCATGAAGTTGATATGGTCCGTGATAACCATGAGGTCGCCCGCCTGAAACTCAGGGTTCAAGCCGCCGGCGGCGTTAGATACAATCAGCGCATCAATTCCCAGGGCCTTGGCCACCCGTACCGGGAACGTCACTTCTTGCAACGAATAGCCCTCGTAATAGTGAAACCGGCCGGCAAGCGCCGCAACGGTTTTACCGCCAAGTGTCCCGATTACGAGTTCGCCCGAGTGCGTATCCACGGTGGTCCGTGGAAAATGGGGAATATCGTCGTAGCTTATTCGCGCCGCCGCGTCGATCTGTTCGGCGAGATTGTTCAGGCCCGTTCCCAGAATCACGCCAACCGCCGGCGTCAACTCACATCGTTTCCGAATGTGTTGAGCTGCTTTCTCAACCTTTTCGCCAAGCGCCGTCACTTGTTTTCCTCTCCTGCCAGTTGCTCCGCCAACGCTTCGAGGCGGGCCTGCGCTTCCGTCTTGTTAATTCCCTCTATTGCAAGTGTCTTGTCTCTACCGCGCAGCCCACGCACGACAGTCACCGCGCCTCGGGCTATGCCCAGCCGTTTAGCCACACAGGCGGCAACGGCCCTATTTGCGGCGCCTCCGACGGGCTTTGCTCGCACAGCTAACCGCAGTACGCCGTCCGTTTCCAGCCGAATGCTTTCGCGCGAGGCGCCAGGCTGGGCGCGCACCCTTAAATGGAGCATTCCATCTTTACTTGATTGTATCGCAAACTGCTTCCTTGTTGGGCTATCCATCATCGATCCGCCGTATACACAGCGCCCCCCTACCCCGCAGCTTCACCAACTGCGGCCCGACTGGCTAATGTAGCACCCCCCGACCGAAGCCTCTCACAAGGCCGCCGCGCCACTTCGTCTGCGGCCAGCGTCAGATCCCCCCTTGATGTCCACCCGTTACACTCGAATCCTCTTTTAGAACCAACCACTCGACGCTCGGTGTCTCACGTACACGGCCCTATTCAAACCCACTAGACCCACTTCTCCCCGCTCACACGAATTCGTCCGGAAGACTGGCTTGCTCGCGCCAAGCGCCCATTCGCCGGAATTTCTCCTGCCGTTGAGCGCGACTCCACTCGCCGCGTTCACAGGCCGCGAGGAATTGCTCCAACTCGTCGGCAAGCGTTTGGGCCGCGCCATCGGGATCCCGATGCGCACCAGCCGGCGGTTCACTGAGCACTGAGTCGATGGCCCCCAGTTCCTCGAGTTCTTTGGCCGTGACACGCAACGCTGACGCCGCCATTTCCTTCTTTTCGACATCCCGCCAGAGGATCTCGGCGCAGCGTTCTGGAGGGCAGATCACGTAAATCGCATGCTCAAACATAGCGATCCAATCGCCCACGGCAATCGCCAGCGCGCCGCCGCTGCCGCCCTCACCGATCACCACACTAAAAATGGGAGTGTCCAGTTTGAGCATCTCGAGAAGATTCGTAGCAATGGCTGGTCCCTGACCGCCCGCCTCCGCCTCTATGCCGGGATGCGCGGCCGGCGTGTCCACAATGGTAACCAATGGCATCTTCCATCGCTCCGCAAGCTTATACAGGCGCAACGCCTTTCGATACCCCTCGGGATGGGCCATCCCAAAGTTCCGGGCCACCTTCTCCTCAGTCGACACGCCCTTTTGTTGACCGACAACCATCACGCTTTGCCCGCGAAAGCGCGCGATGCCGCCCACCAAAGCAGGATCGTCGCGGCAAAGTCGATCACCGTGCAGTTCAAACAAGTCATCGAACAAGCGTGCGGTGTAATCCAACATCCGCGGACGCAATGCATGCCGCGCCAACTGAACGCGCTGCCACGCCGTTAAATTGCCGAAAACGGCCTGGCGCTCCTGCTCCAGCTCCTCACTCAGTTCCTGCCGCTCTTGCTCTG